>JBDRTM010000371.1:0-4586 GCA_043824065.1 Planctomycetota bacterium
TTCTTCCCTGATATGGCAGATGCAAAACAGTATCTTAGAAGTGTTAAGCAAATGGGCAAGGCAGCCCTTATGAATAGCGCAAGGGGGGCAATATGGGAACAACAGAGAATAGATGAACTGTTCCCCGATCCCGATAAAACATTTACCAATCCCAGGATTGAGGCGCGTAAATTCGGGAATCTTATGTCTATTCTATCACAAGAAAAAACATTCAATAATCAGGCTATAATTGAATCCCTCACCCCCAAAGAAGTTGAAAAATATCGCACGTCCAATAATGAGATAGACCGACTTCTTTCGCTTATTTCAGAACCTTCGACCGGAATTAGTACACAGGATAGGATCTTAATAGATAAATATCTAAAAAGGATGAAGAAATGACAGAACTGTATGATGTTCTCAATGCGTTGCGTATGGCAGATGAAGCTGGTGAAACAGAAGATGCGCAAAAACTCGCTGAGATGGCCGATAGATTGATGAAATCGCAACCGGAGCAACCGAAACAAGTGGACAGGTCCGGCTCGTATATGGCTAAAGGATTTGCGGCATCTCTTGGTGCACCAGTTGATTTAATCACGGTGGGGCTTCAGGTTCTTGGCGGTGGCGTCGAAGAACCGTTTGGTGGTTCAAAGAGCATAGAAAGGGGCTTCGAGAAAATAGGAATAGACATTCCAAGAGAAAAACCACAAGAAACCGGAGAATACGCCCGCGCAGGAGTCGGTGAAGCGTTAGGGATGCTTTTGCCGGGAACTGGTATGGTAAAAGCAATAACCAAAACCGCAGGTACGGCTGGTACAATCGCAAAACATATAATTTCCACAATGAAAAAATATCCGGTATCCACGGTAGCAGCAGAGGTTGGCGGTGGTGTAGGAATGGGTGTAGGACGTAAGGTAGGCGAAGAACGCCCTGAATTTGCTCCCTATGCAGAACTTGCTGGTGGGGTTGTTGGAAGTATGGGTCCGCAAGCATTATCTTATGCCCCTTCGAGGTTAGGATTGAGAGCGGCAAAGTGGGCTACCGGTAAAATATCCACTCCTTTCACTGAAGCAGGGGCGACTTATCGTGCGGGAGATTTTCTTAAAGGGCAGGTTGTTGACCAACCCTTGGCTGCTGCCGCTGTTGCCAAGGAATCTATTGGCATCCTTCCTCCAGCAGCGATGAGTGGAGAAAAGCGGCTCATGGCATTATACAACCAAATCAGGGGTCTTAACCCAGTAGATGACGCAAAGGCGATAGATCAAATCAGCAAAGCGGCATTTAAGTTAAATCAAGAGATGAAAGCGCTTGGCCAGGAATCGCCAGAAATATTCAGAGCGATTACAGAAAAACGCATTGCTTCAATCGAAAACCGGATGGATACAAGAATTGTAAATAGCATGGAAAATGCACAAAAGAAACTCGATGCACTTCCAATAGCTCAACGGCAGTCACAAGAATCAATTATTGTTAAAAATGAACTTACGAGGGTTATGAAAGAGGAACATGAATTAGTAAAGGCTCTATGGGATGAAGTTCCTAAAAAAACCAACGTAGGCGTGGAAAATACACAAAAGGCATTTGCTGGTATTATTGATGAATTAGCTACTGCACAGCGGTCAGATATTCCGTCTGTTTTGCGTAATCATGATATATTTCAAGAGGGTGTGAAAGAAACCACGGTAAATGAAATGCAGGGGCTTAGATCAAAATTGCTTGAGATTTCAAGACACGCAAGGGCAAATGGCCGATGGAACAAAGCAAGAATATCAGATGACGTAGCTGACGCCATTCTTGAGGATATTGGGATTACCGCTAATCGTGTTGCTACTACACCGGAGGGGGAGCAACTCAATACTGCACTTATGGCATCCAGAAAATTCAAGGAACGATTTGAACAAGGCACCCCAGGGAAGATACTCGGATATGACAAGACAAGCGCTCCGTCTGTTGCGCCGGAAATAACTCTTGACATAGCTTCGAGGGGGAAGAACTGGGTAGATATTGATAAAGTAGCGATTACTCCAAAAGCAAGAGAAGCAACCGAAAGATACATGGCAAGAAGTTTCACTGACTATGCTCTTGGGCCGAATGGGACGATTGATCCTCGTAAAGCGGCAAGGTGGATACAAAACAATGAAGAAATGCTTGATAGTTTTCCCGGCCTTAAATCACGTCTGGCCGATATAGGAACATCTCAGGAATTAGCAATAAGCACCAAGGCAACCATGGAAACAAGAAAAGCAGCGTTGCGCGATCCGAAAATATCTGTTGCTGGAAAATTTCTTGGTGCAGATGTTGGAAATGAAATTAACACAATATTTAAAACTACTAATCCGTCGGTTGCAATAAAGCAGTTAGTCAGACAGGCAAGAAAAGATACTACTGGCCAAGCAATCGAAGGGCTTAGAGGCGGGTTCATTGAGCATATTATTAGCAAATCTTCTGTTGGTGGGTTTAATGACTTTGGTGAAAAAACACTTTCAGGAAGGGCCGTTTTAGGATTTGTAAATAATAATAGAGATTCATTGAGGCAAGTATTTAAACAGGAACAGCTTATCCGTATGCAAAGAATAGGTGAAGAATTAGCAAAACTCGAAACATTGGAAGCGACTAAGGGGATGAAAATCGAATATGGCGATGCAGTTTCAAATATGCTGCGGCTTGCGAGTAGGTTCGGCGGGGCTGCGGTTGGACGACATTGGGGGAGGGCTGTGGGTGCAGGTGGAACAGTTCAGATACCCGGATTCTTTGCAGAGCAATGGCATAAGATAGCAAGTCGTTTAACTAAAAACAAATTTGAAAGGCTTGTCCATGATGCGATCATGTCACCAGATGGCAAGTTATTAGAGACGTTGTTATTGCCTATGGACAAACCAGCATTGCAGAAGGAAAATATAAAGAAGGTAAGTGGACGGATAAACGCATGGTTGATAGCAAGCGGCGTTAATTCCGTAAGAGATATTGGAGAAGATGACTAAACCGGCACACAGCCAAAAACAAGGAGGAACGAGCCCCATAGAAAAAAGAAAGGAGGATAATATTAAAAGAAGGGGCAATTAAACAGAAAGGAGACAGGGATGACGATACAAAGAGTTAATGAAAACTGGAATTTCATAGGGTTGTCCACTGATACCAAAGATAACATAACCCGTACTATCGGTTCTACGTTCTATGAGACGAATACCGGGAAAAAATGGATATGGGATGGTGTATCGTGGGTAGAGGATCTTGAATTGATTTACGCACTTTCCCAAATATTGGGGACATAAAGGAGACGAGAAAATGCAAGTAGATGGAAAACAAGGACGACAGAGTTTAGCGAGTGGGCAACCGGGACCGTTGCGGTTGGATGCAAGCGGTAATCTGGTAGTATCGGCATACGGCGGGAAATACGCTGATGCGGCACTTGCGGGGAGGCTGTTCTCCGTAGCGAATCAGGCAAAGGTCGCGGTTACGGCAAACCTGGCAACGACATGGACGGGTCTTGGTATTGCCAACCCGACCGGAAGCGGGAAGAACATTATCCTGCATGAGTTCGGATGGTCTTCGGATATCGTAAACCCGGCAGAAGGCGTTGTCGGGTTAATGACCACGACGGATTCAGGTTTTGCAGCGGCACTGACCGCGAGAAGCGGGTTCTTTGGGACAGGCACTTCAGTGGCGTATTGTGACGATGGCGCTACCATTGCAACACCGGTTCTTGAACGTGTCTGTGGGTCAACGGCGGAAGGTGCAATTACTACTGCAATGCAATTACCCGTGAACATCTATCAGATAAACGGTAGTCTCGTTCTCGCTCCGGGCCGTGCTGTGTGTACCTATCACAGTATCGGCGGTACTGCATCGATTACTTTCCATTTTATGTGGGAAGAGGTTGATGCCTAATAAATAACTTCGCGGTTCCGGGGTTTCGTTTATCGTTACTCCGGGCCGCACTACCATAGATAGGGGTGAATTATGCAACCATTAAAAGTCATTAAAGATTCCGATAACAAAACAGTCATCGGGCTAAATATATCGGATTTCGTCAATGCCCGCGTTCTCGCAGCATCTACAGCCGAGACGATAACCGTTCCGAAAGCTGCAAGATATATCATAATCTCAGGCAATGCCGATTTGTGGGTGGATGTCGGAAAAACATCTGTCGTCCCAGCCGCAGATATTACTAATGGGTCATCTCCCTTTCTTGTCACGGGCGGCACAAAGGAATTGCGTAGTCTCGGAGAAGTGACGCACATTAGTGTAATATCGGTGCAGGCTTGTATCGCTACGGCTGAATTTTACGCATAGGAGGTAACATGCGATTACATACTGGATTTACAAGCGGTCCATCGCTTGTTTCGGGTGCTTTTCTGCCTATCATGTACCGCGGTACCGTCACCGGCCTTCGCATCTCCGCAGTGGATGGCGGCGCGACTGAATCAGGCGGGGCGTTTGTTGATGCTCTCCCTTCTGCCGTAACTGATCTTATTGCGGCTTACCCCGGCGATCTATCTTTCGAAGCATTCGACCCCGCTGGCAGATTCATAAGGGGCGTGCTGAAGGCGGTGGGGAGCGGGGAGACGTTGGGGAGTGAATTGATTACAAATCCTAATTTTGTGGAT
>JBDRTM010000372.1:0-8890 GCA_043824065.1 Planctomycetota bacterium
CACACGAAGAACAAGGACAGCTTGCCCCTGCTTTAGCAGGGGCGGCACCGGGATAATATAAAAGGAAATTAGAAAGTGCCTAAAGTTTGAAGTGCCTAAAGTGGAGTTTTCGTTTAAGGTTGTCGATGCTCGTATCGATGCCCCTGCCAGCCACAAGCAGGGGCTTGACCCGCCAACGGCGGGTTTCAATTGGAACCCAGCGTTGCTTGGTCGCTTTTCTTCGAGCATCTAACGTCGAGATTCCAGTCCAATACCAGCTTCGACACCGACAAACAAGCTTCTACAACTGGGCAACTTTTGCTCACTTTAGCTCACTTTAGGCACTTTAGCTCACTTTAGGCACTCCAAACTTGAGCATCTCATACCGGCTCACCGAGATGTTCGGCAATTTCGGCTAATTTCTCTCCAAGCTGCTCTTTACTCCCGGCCTCTACATTCAGTCGCAGCAGCGGTTCAGTGTTGCTCGGCCGACAATTAAACCACCAGTCCTTATACCCGATACTAACACCATCTAAGTGGTCGATTCGGCCGTCGCTGTATCTTCTTGCAAGCTCATCCATTTTGGCCTGCTTGTCCTCTACCTCGAAGTTTATTTCGCCGCTGCCGGAGTATTTTCGCAACGGCTTTACCAGCTTGCTCATTGGGACGTCGGCTTGACTGACAATATTCATCACGTGCACTAAGGTAATCATGCCCGAATCGGCATAGTAGTTGTCTGAATAATAGAAGTGTCCGGAAAGCTCACCGCCGAATACGGCGTGCGAATCGCGCAGGGCCTTTTTCATAAAAGCATGTCCGACTCTTTCCCTTCGCGGGGTGCCCCCGTACTTGATAATTTCTTCCATAACAACCCTGCTGCTGCGCAAATCGTAAACTACCACCGACTTCGGCTTTTTCTCTAAAAAATACGGCACCATCAGGGCCGTTATCAAATCGCAGCCGATAGTATTACCTTTTTCATCGACCATCATCAACCTGTCAGCGTCACCGTCGAAGCAGACCCCGAAATCACAGCCCTTCTCCTTTACTGCTGCTTTTACTTCATCCAGATATTTCTCAATCAGAGGGTTCGGCTCATGTTTGAATTTGCCGGTGTGCTTGAAGTTAAGAGACACGATTTCTACCGGCAGGTTGCTAAAAATGGCCGGGACCGTCTTGCCTGCCATTCCATTGAAAGCGTCAACGGCAATCTTCATCTTTTTTATATGTGGCCTGAGGAACTTCAGCACGTGATTTTTATATTCGGCGGTCAGGTCATATTTCTGCACCGAGCCGGTAGCTTTGCCCTTTGTATGAAGCAAAGCCATTGCGACATGTTTTATGTCCTTTAATCCGGTATCGACACCAATGGGCTTGGCGCCCAGACCGGATATCTTAAAGCCGTTATACTTGGCCGGGTTATGGGAAGCGGTAACCTGCACACCGCCGCAGGTGCCAAGATGATTGATTGCAAAATACATCTGCGGCGTATCAACCATTCCTATATCAATCACGTTTGCACCGGTGGTATTCATTCCTTTAATAAGGGCCTTGGCTAACGCCTCGCTATGCGTCCTCATATCGCGACCGACACACAGCGACTGAGCCTTAGCCTGGCCCCGCTCATAACCGCTAAGCAGCGACCGCAAAAAACGGGCCGTGGCACAGCCTATCTTCCACGCACCTTCTTCATCAATCTGGTCTGGATAAATACCTCTTATATCGTATGCCTTGAAAATCGCAGGATCCATTTTGTTGGCTTCCTTAAATTGCGCAGAAACAAATTTACATAGTTTTCTGTACGCGTTCCGATAACACAGCTTCCAATTCGCCACATACTATACACCCTCAGCCCTCAAAATCTCAACAATGAATGCAAAGGTTGGTGAAATGGCCCCATCAGGCGATATAAATCAGGTAAAGGCCCCCCATAAGCACAAGGACACCGAAGATTCTCTTAAGAATTATTGCCCCCCTGGATTTCTCGTTCCAATTCATGTATCGCTGCACCATTTTTCATCGTTATATCCTTTTGAAAAACATTCCAAACATAACTCTTTTACATCAACAGTTTTCACACTGAACAGTCCCAAACCATTTTTGTGTCCGAAGGCATATTCGCACGAGCATCAGCATTACCGGAACCTCAATAAGCACGCCGACGACCGTTGCTAAAGCAGCCCCTGAAGACAGGCCGAACAGCATTGTTGACGTCGCTATTGCAACCTCGAAGTGATTAGACGCTCCTATCATCGCAGATGGCGCTGCATCGCTATATTCGAGCTTCAAAATCCTTGCCAGCCCATAGCCAAGCCAGAAGATAAGATTGGTCTGAATAAACAAAGGTATTGCAATCCAGAGAATCGTCAATGGATTGGAAAGAATAACTTCTCCCTTGAATGAAAACAGTAAAATCAAAGTTAAAAGCAATGCGATTATCGTAACAGGCGTAAGAAAATGCAGGAATTTTTCTTTGAACCAAGCTTCACCCTTGGCAGCAATAATCCACTTCCTGGACAAGTACCCTGCAACCAACGGCAAGGCAACGTATATGGCAATCGATAACAATAATGCCTGCCAGGGAACGGGAAGTTTGCCAACGCCGAGCAAAAAACCGCCTAATAGGCCATATAACAAGAGCATAGTTAGCGAATTGATAGCAACCATTATGAGTGTATGGCCGTCATTTCCTTTAGCAAGATAGCCCCAAACAAGAACCATAGCTGTGCATGGGGCGATACCAAGGAGGATACAACCGGCCAAGTAGCTTCTCCAAAGGGGAACCTGGAGCATCTTAATGCCTTCAACCTCAATAACTTCTCCGGCTCCGTATGCAGCACCAACGGGTAAATCAAGACCGAAAGGCATCTTTACCTGGTCAACCGCATCCGGGCCGATTAAACCGTAGAATACCGTGCCAAGAAAAAACACCGATATCGCATACATAGTAAACGGTTTGATTGCCCAATTAACAAAGAGGGTCAAGCCTACAGACCGAATACTTTTTCCGGCCTTGAGCACCTCGGCAAAATCGATTTTCACCATAATCGGATACATCATAAAGAACAGACAGACAGCGATTGGTATCGATATAACAGGCGCCTGATTAACATAAATCGCCAGGCCGTCAAGCCATTTGGCAAATCCTGGTCCTACCTTGCCCAAAACCATGCCCCCCGCTATGCACAAAAGCACCCACAAAGTCAGGTATTTTTCAAAAACATTAAGCTTCTTGGCCTTGCCGGAATCCTCTCCATTTGAATTTTTGTCCATAGCGTATGTCATTTTCAAACTCATCCTTTAGAAATTACACCGAAAATTATTCCTGAAATTGTCGCCATCATAATGACAAGCAAAACGAGTGGTCCCAATAGGCAGATAATAGCATCCGAGAAATACAGCAATAATAATTGCCGGCTTTTTCCAATTTTCTTTTCGATTCATAGCAAAACCCACGAGCTACAAGGCCTCAAGCAACTTTTCGCTGTCTTTAGCTTGCTGTTTCAGAACACTACTTACACACGAAAAGAAATCCACAATGCAGGCACATTTCAGCCTGTATATTACTTTTAGCCCCTCTTTGCGATACTCTAACAAGCTGGCATTGACCATTACCGAAAGATGCCGTGAAACATTCGACCTTTCAGAGCCGACATGCTCCGCAATGTCACAGACACACTGCTCGCCGTCTTTTAGAAAATTGACAACCGCTATTCTCAAGGGATGGGCAATCGCCTTTGCGATTTCCGCCTGCTTCTCGAACAATAATTGTTCCCTCTTACTTAACATCTCAAACCCTAAACTAAGTTACTATGTGATTATATACTCACATAATAATATTCAGTTCAAAATAAAGTCAAATATTTTTTAGGAATTCAAACTGACCTATTCCCTATGTCATTCCCGCGCAAGCGGGAATCCATACTATCGCCACAGTTTTGGATTCCTGTTTTCACAGGAATGACAGGCTGTGTTATGCTCTTGCCGAAGAAGCTCTTACGCCAAAATTTGGCTCAAAACCGGTCAGTTTGGTTTGGGAATAAAATCTCTCAAGTGCTGTCGGCGAAGTTAATATTTTCTCCTGAACCTTGCTGCGGGTATGTTTAGCAGCTTGCGGTACTTTGCAACGGTGCGTCTGGCTAATTTTTTGATGCCTAACTCTGCCAGTTTCTTGCGTATCTGCTCGTCATTTAAGGGCTTGCTTTTGTCCTCGGCGTCGATAATCTGCTGTAGCTTGGCCCTTATCGCTTCCCAGCTTAAACCTTCGCCGTTAATATCTTCGGTGCCGCCGCTAAAGAATTTCCGCAGAGGCAATATCCCCCGGGGGCACTGCATATATTTGCCGGAAACGGCCCTGGAGACAGTGGCCAGATGAACACCAACATCCTTTGCGACTTTCGACATCGGCAGAGGACGAAGATACAACTGACCCTTTTCAAAAAAATCCCTTTGGAACTTGACTACCGCCTTCGTTACCCTCAGCAGCGTATTCTTTCGCTGCTCTATTGCATCTATAATCCACTGGGCGGAGCGCAGATTATTCTGCAAGAAATTTTTTGTTTTTTCACTGACCACGGGATCCTTTGCCATTTTTGCATAATAGTCATTTACCCTCAATCGCGGCAAATCATAATCAGCCAACCGCACAGAATATTGGACCGAATTATCCGATGATTCCACTATCACATCGGGAGTAATGGGATGGTTCCGGTCCCGGCCGACCTGCAAGCCGGGCGAGGTGTCAAGCTTACTCAGACGCGCAATGGCCCGGTTGATCGCGTCGATGCCACAATTCATTTTTTTCGCGATATCAGGCAGACGATTTTCAAGCAGCTCTTTCATATGCTCGGCAATCAGACGAGATTCAAAGCTCATATCTTCGCTGCTTTGTGCCATCTGGATAAGCAGGCACTCCCTCAGGTCCCGTGCCCCGACACCTGCAGGCTCTAATTTCTGCACAAGCTCCAGCGCTTCCTTCAAATCGTCGATTGTGAAATCGCCCCTGTCCTTGTTGTGTAACTGTTCCAATCTTACGGTGAGATACCCCCGGTCGTCTATATAATCTATAATCATATCGCCGGCTTTTTTTACGGCCGGCTCGGCATCCACCATACGCCACTGCTCTGTCAAATGTTCGTTCAGCGACTGGGGAGGAGCGGCGGTATTTTTTATCGCCTCAAGTTTTTTGTCCGGCTCGTCACTGTAAACCCGCGTCCGGAAAGGACCGGCCTCGTTCATATAGTCTCTGAAGCCGTCGCCCAGACTATCAAGGCGTTCGAAATCTTCAACTTTATTGTTGTCTGTGTTAACAACTAATTCTTTCTCGTTTATGTCTTCCTTAGGCTGTTGTTCAGCAGAGTCGGTATCTTCGGGGTTTTCAGGCTCGGTCATTTCCAAAACAGGATTGCTGTTAAGCTCCTGTTCTATTCTTTCCTGAAGGGCAAGGATTGGGAGCTGGAGAATCTCCATCGATTGTATCATATGCGGAGCGAGCTTCATTCTCTGCTCCATCCGCATTTGACTTCTCATCTCCAGCTTCATAGATACACCTGATTTTCTTAAATAATATATGCCTAACCTCAATTTTGCATAACGCTATCCTATTATATCATAGATGCACAGGAGAATTTCGTCAATATTCGAGGAGTAATTGAGAAACTTTACAAACAAAGGGCGAAAAACTACTCTAATTCCCGTCTGCCGATTATAGCATCGGTAAGCATTTTGCCGCTTGCATACTCGATAGTGCTGCCGGTAGGAAGCCCCCTTGCCAGCCGGGTAATCTTCACGTCGGCGGCTCTAAGCAGCGAGCTTATATAAAGTGCAGTGCCGTCGCCGGCCATATTAGGATTGGTCGCCATTATTACCTCTTTTACATCACCTTCACGTACCCTCTCCAGAAGCTGCTCAATAGTTAAATCGCCCGGCTCGATCCCTTCAAGCGGTGCGATATGACCGCCAAGGACATGATAAACCCATTTGCAGGCTCCCGTTTTCTCAAGATTTACGATATCTTTTGACTGCTCGACAATGCATATCAAGCTTTTATCCCGTCGCTGGTCGGAACAGATTTGACAGATTGGTTGTTCCGAGAGATTGTAACAGATTTGGCAGTGTTTAATCTTGTTCTTAACGTCCCGTATCGCCTCGGCAAGCGCCATAGCTTCATCTGGCTTGGCCTTTAGTATATAAAAAGCCAGCCTCTCAGCAGTCTTAGGCCCAACGCCCGGCAGCTTCTCAAACTCCTCAATAAGTTTGTTCAAACTTTCAGTATAAACAGTACTCATAATTCGTATATGCTTTCCTGTCATTCCTGCGCAAGCAGGAATCCAGTTTTGTAGGGTGGGGCTTGCCCCACCATAATTCTATGTTTATTAGTCTTCCTCGATGCCGGTTATTGTTGCGTCCAGGCCCATAAGGACTGTCTTTACGGCGGGGTCGTTAATCAGCTCATTTCTTCTTTGGCTGCTGGTCTTCGGCTGGTTTGCATCAGGCACGGCCTCGGTCTGCTGTTCGGCAGCGGTTTCAAACTCCAATCTCACAGGCATTGAGAGCTGCTCGCTCAATAAGGCCTGGATTTGCTCGGCTCGGCCGTTACTTTCGCACATTCTTTTCTGCATTTGAGCCGATGCGCCGAACTCAAGTGTCAAAACGCCATCCTCAAATTGAGCCGGCACAGCAGAGCTTAACAGCCCGCCGGTACCCGGCCCGAGTTTGGCGGTAATAACTCCCAAGAGACTCTGCCAATTGTCTTGTATCGAGTGTATATCAGTCAGTCCGGACAAATCAACGGGTTCGCTGATTCGCGATTTGGCCGGCGGTTCTATGGTCTTGATGGGTATGTTATGGGCTGCCGGTCGCTTTTTTTTTATGCCGGCGAATGCGCCTGCTCGCAATTGCGAAAGAAGCTCATCCACATTCAGGAAGTGCTCGCTTAAGGCAAATCGCAACAGCGATGCCTCTAAAAGTGCCCGGCTTGTATCGCTGTTTTTGATGGCCCATCGCAGTTTCTCTAATGTTGAGATGTTGTAAACAAGCCCGGCAATATCAAATTTTTCAGCTAATTCGCCGGCCCGCTTCCGCTGCTGGCCGGTCAAAATCACAAGTTTGCTCTCGGGCCCCGTGGATTTAACCACCATCAAATCGCGCATATAATCAATAAGCGAATCAACGACCTGGACCTCGCTTATACCGGTACTGATTAAATCCTCTATCGCGGCAAGTGTTCCGGCTGCATCGCTGTCGCCGATTTGCCCGATGAGGTTCCAGATTTTTTCGCTGTTCGGGCAGCCTAAAAACTCCTCAAGTAACCGGCTGCTTAACGGCTCGATGCCGGTGCTTATTAATCTATCTAACAGACTCAGGGCATCTCTCATTGAGCCGTTTGCCATTTTCGCCAACGGCAGGACCAAATCCTCCTCGTACTTTATCTTTTCCCGTTCGAGTATGAACTTCAACTGCCCGGCTATTGAGACAGGCCCTATATTGCTGAAATCGAATCTCTGGCATCTCGATTGGATGGTCAGGATTACCTTGTTCGGCTCGGTGGTGGCGAAAATAAACTTGATATGACTGGGCGGTTCCTCCAATGTCTTTAGAAGTGCATTGAAAGCAGAAATAGTGAGCATATGCACTTCGTCGATAATGTAAATCTTAAATCTTGAACGTGCAGGCCGATATATAGCATTCTCACGGAGCTCACGAATTTCATCCACTCTATTGTTTGACGCACCGTCTATCTCGATGACGTCGATATCTTCGCCGATGTTTATCGCAACACAACTGTTGCACTTACAGCACGGCTCTGTGGTAGGCTCATCGACGGCAAGGCAATTCAGCGCTTTTGCCAGCACCCGCGCCATAGTGGTTTTACCGACCCCGCGAGTGCCCGCAAAAAGGTAAGCGTGCGCGACCCTGTCGCTCTTTATAGCGTTCTTCAGCGTCTGAGCGATAGGATCCTGGCCGATGACATCATCGAACGTTTGCGACCTGTATTTTCTTGCAAGAACTGTATAAGCCATTTTCAATTTACTATTTATTATTTTCTATTTACTATTTTTCATTGTTTTCCTGGAAGAGATAAAAATAGACGTCAGTTCTTCTCCCTCGTTAAGTAGCGGAGCTACCTGTTTTTCATTGAGTAGCTTCTCATCAATAATAAATTCCAACCAGAAACAAGATTCATCGACCTCTTCTATAACAATGCTCAATTTAGAGACGAAACTTGCTTTCGACTCTGCAATGCAAGCTGCTCTATAATTTGCTGCTACAGAAGTCGAGCACTTAATCAATTGTCTCCTGATATGGTCACCAAGAGGACTTTGTGGCAATGCAAGAGCCAGCTTCACACAACGATGTGCAAAATCCCTGGTTCTCTTTTTTAGTTCTTCACGATCCAAAATACTTCGTTAAAATAATAAATTGAAAATAATAAATAGTAAATCAAAAAGGTGGCCGGATTTACTCACACCACAACCAAGCTACATGCTCGTAGCTGCTCGATTCCCCGCCTGACCAGATTCATGGGCTTGGCTTGCATATGACCTGGCTCCAGTATATCGGTAGTATAGTAGAAAAAATGGCAATTTCCATAAAAATTTTAAATTGACATTTTTCCCGGCAATGGTAAATTCCGTAGTCGGTATCGCAGAACCGCTGTCTTTTGGCGGAATAAATATCGAAGAGCCGCCTGGGGCGGAATCGATTACAAAGGGGATTATTATGAAAGTCAAAATTGAAGATACCTGCACTGCCTGCGGGCTTTGTGTGGATACCTGTCCTGAAGTTTTCGAAATGGGCGACGATTTGGCCCAGGTTATCGTCGATGATGTTCCGGCTGAGCACGAGGACGCGGTTCAGCAGGCAGCCGACGAATGCCCGGTCGAGGCAATCATCGTCGAATAAACTCGCC
>JBDRTM010000373.1:0-8491 GCA_043824065.1 Planctomycetota bacterium
AATACGGAATAAGAAGGTGGCTGTACGATTTAGCGAAATACCGCAAGTTCTGGATGAGCTTCGCCGCGGCAAAATGATTGTCCTCGTTGATGCCGAAGACCGTGAGAACGAAGGTGACCTTCTCTGCGCCGCCGAGAAGGTAACGCCTCAGATTATTAACTTTATGGCCACGTTCGGTCGTGGACTTATTTGTCTGCCACTAACGGCTGAAAAATGTGATTCGCTTGCTCTGTATCCACAGACCGTTGACAGTACCGCCCGGTTTGGAACGGCTTTTACGGTCAGTATTGACGCAGCCAAAGGAATAAGCACTGGTATCAGCGCCTCCGACCGGGCGCAGACGATTCAGGCGGCAATTGCCGATAATGCCAGGCCGGGCGACCTTATTCGTCCCGGTCATGTATTTCCGCTGCGTGCTCGTGAAGGTGGGGTACTGGTTCGAGCAGGGCAGACCGAAGGCGCAGTTGATTTGATGCGCTTAGCGTCTTTAAGGCCGGCCGGTGTCATCTGTGAAATTATGAACGAAGACGGCTCGATGGCACGAGTGCCGGAGCTGTTGAAATTCTGCGAGAAGCACGATCTTAAAATTGCCTCAATCGCCAAGCTCATAGAATATCGTCTTCAGCGTGAAAGTCAAATCAAGCGCCTTGAGTGCGTCAATTTACCTACCGACTACGGGGAATTCACGCTTATTGGCTATGAAAGCGTCACTTCAGCCGAGCCACATCTGGCATTGTGCAAAGGCGGTGTTGGCCGGCTTGATGAAAACGGCAAATCCATCGAGCATAACGAGCCTCTGCTGGTCAGGGTGCATTCGGAATGTATGACCGGCGATTTGTTTCATTCGCAGAGATGCGAGTGCGGCTATCAATTGATAACCGCGATGAAGATGATAGAACAAGCCGGCAAAGGTGCCTTGATTTATCTGCGGCAGGAGGGCAGAGGCATCGGCCTGACCAACAAACTCCGAGCTTATAAACTTCAGGAGCAGGGCCTTGATACTGTTGAAGCCAATCTACAGTTGGGCTTTATGGCTGACAAGCGCGATTATGGAATCGGGGCCCAAATCTGTCGCGATTTGGGACTCAGGAAGATACGCATACTGACAAACAATCCTAAGAAGATTAGTCGCCTTGAAGTCTATGGTATAAAGATTGTTGAGCAGATACCCCTAAGAGCTGAGCCAAGCGAGCACAATATTGACTATTTGAAAACGAAAAAACACCGCCTTGGCCACATGCTTGATGAGGATTTATGAAGTCAGAAATCAGAAGTCAGAAATCAGCCCAGCAACGCTGGGTCTCAATCAAAACCCGCCGTTGGCGGGTCGGAAACCAGAAGCCAGAAATCAGAAGTCAGAATCTGTCTTCTGTCCTCTGTCTTCTGTCCTCTATCGTCTGTCTTCTGGTGATGCTTTTGGGGGGCGCCGGTTGTGAATCCGCCTCAGGCGGACCGGGGCTTACTGGACCCGCCACGCAGAGTGATGACGATTTTAAAAGGCTTTCTGTTTATTCTCATTTTGCCCCGGCGAAAATCAATATTATGCCGCTAACTGAATTTATCAGCCCCGGCGATGCCCGGCAGGCTAATATAAATCTTTACGTTAGTTTGCTGGATTCTTTCGGCTCTCAGATTAAATCACCCTGCGTATTTCGTTTTGAGTTATATCAAAAAGTTCAGCGCTCGTCTGAGCCTAAGGGAAGGAGAGTTATTATTTGGCCGGATATTGATTTAACTGACCTGGTTGAAAATGACGAATACTGGCGGGATTTTTTGAGGGCTTACGAGTTCAATTTGCCTTTCGAGTTTCGCCTTGGACGGACAAACCAGAGCTACATTTTACAGGTAACGTCTCTGTGCCCGACCGGCAGGCGCCTCTCAGACGAATTCGTCCTTAACCCCATGAGATAATTCCTGACTATCTCACGGTGATAACAACGGCTACGTCCACAGAGGTCATAGGGGCAGCAGCGATTTTAAAGGGAACTGGTTCAACGCGACAATCAACTACTGGCAGAACCCTGCCATATTACGTTGCCCGATGGCCAAAGTACAGAAGGGTGGTCCTCAACGCGGCGATGGTGGGAAATTCACGGCCTGGGGCAGCTGGCTCGGCAGCGAAGATACAATAGTGGCCGGCGCCTATGCTATAAATGGCTGGGTACAGAACCCGCCACCAGGAGAAGACACAAAGGGCCATGACAGTCGCAACAACTGGAGGACCTTCTACGCCGGAGTAGTCTGTTGCCAAACGAGTAATCGCCTCAGAGATTTCTCTTGACGGAAAGTGGTTAATTTGTTATAAATAAAATTGGTCAGGCTGGGAGAGTGTAGAGCCTGCCCTGAATTAGCCGTAGCCCTGAGCAGAGCCTGCTCTGAGCGTAGTCGAATGGGCTGAAGGGGTAGTCGAAGGCTCGAAGGGAGTAGCCGAAAGCTCGAATGAGTAGGTATTTGCTGAATCCTGTCCTCTGAGGTGTGGATTTGTTGTGCTTTTTCGATAGAGACGAGGAGTATTAATATGGAGAAATCAAGAGGCTTCACTTTGATAGAACTTTTGGTGGTGATTGCCATTATTGCACTATTGATGGCAATATTGATGCCGGCCCTGAACAGAGCCAGGGAACAGGCAAGGACAATTGCTTGTAGGAATAACCTGCGTCAATACGGCCTGGCGGCGAGAATGTACTTAGACGATAATGACGGCCACTTTCCTGATCCATTTACCTGGCTCCATGCCGACGCCGGGGTAAGCGGCGCCTACCAACCGTGGGGGTGCGCATGGCACGATTCAAGCTATCTGGCTGATGGCACACTCTGGCCCTACCTGAAGGCAAAAGATGTCCATCTGTGTCCCACGTTCAAACGTCTTAGCAAGTACAACGAGTATCATTCCATTCTTAAATGTTCCATACCTGTTGACCCTCAATACAGCTACAGCATGAATGCCTGGCTGGGAGACTGGGGGAGCTTTGGATCCCAACCGGGGGTTCTGAAAGAATCCGAAGTAAAGCATCCTGCACGTGTGTTTTTCTTCTCTGAGGAAAATATGTGGACTATTCCGGGCCTGACCCGGGCTGTGCTTAATGATAACTTTTTGGTCATCAGTTCTTCCAACTCTAGTGATTCCTTCGCCACCTACCATAATCCCCCGGGCGGAGACCTGGATAAAGGCTCAGCCAATGTGGTGTTTGTGGACGGGCATGCCGAATTGGTGCGTGTGGTGGTGGAAAACGCTGAAGACGGTTATAAATTAGCCTGGCCGAATTAATACGGCCTGGCCTGCGACCGAATATCGGGCTTTTGAAGAAAGGAGGTGGTATCAATGTTGTAATGTTCAATGCTTGTTGAAGACAACAGATGTTTTGGTGTGTAGCCAAATCATAATCCATCATTATTTTAACTCTTTTTGAAGGAGGACTATTATGTATAAGAAATTGATTTGTTTAGCCTGTTTTGTTCTGGTGCTGGGCTTTGTCAGCAACGCTTCGGCTGAACTGGTGGGACACTGGAGGTTCGATGAGGGCTCCGGGAACACCGCCCATGACCAGAGTGGCAATGGAAACGACGGCACCCTCATTAATGACCCGGTGTGGGCAATTGGGATAATAAATGGTGCGCTGCAATTCGATGGAATTGATGATCACGTTAATTGCGGGAATGGTCCGAGCCTCAACGTCACCGATGCAGTTACGATTGCAGCGTGGGTGAAATTAAACTCTGTTCCCCCAGCTTTTTCTGTTTTGATAGCTGGGAAATACGGTGCCTATTGGCTTGAGTGGCGAGACACCAAACTACTATCCCTTTCAATGTTCATAAACGGAGCTTATAATGGGTCAGGACCAACACTTGATCTAGCAGACGGAGACTGGCATCATATTGCTCTGACTTACGACGGAACGCACAAAAAAGGATATCATAACAGACAAGAGGTCTTTTCTGAAAGAGCTTCAGGAGCAATCGACGTGTCGGGCGCCAACTTTTTGGTGGGTGAAGGTCATCCCGCTAGTGCTAGTTATAATGGATGTCCTGACGGCCTAATCGACGATGTACGAGTTTACAACCGGGCGCTGACGCAGGAAGAGATTCAACTTATGATGCGTGGCAAGGGATATCCACTTGCCTTGGGTCCCGTCCCAAAGGATGGTGCCATCCATGAGAATACGTGGGTGAGCCTTGGCTGGCGGGCGGGAGATTTTGCAGTCTCGCACGATGTGTATTTGGGCGACAATTTCGACGACGTGAACAACGGCGCCGAAGGTACGTTTCAGGGCAACCAGGCCGCGACATTTTTTGTTGCTGGCTTTCCAGGATTCGCTTATCCGGATGGTCTTGTCCCTGGCACGACTTACTACTGGCGGATTGACGAGGTCAATGACCCGGACCCGAATAGTCCGTGGAAAAGCGATGTCTGGAGCTTCACGATCCCCCCAAAGACTGCTTATAACCCGGTTCCCGCTGATGGCGCCAAGTTTATAGCTCCCGATGTGAAGCTAAGCTGGACGGCGGGTTTCGGTGCAAAACTGCACACTGTATATTTCGGTGACAATTTCAACGATGTCAACAATGCCGTGGGAGGACTTCCACAGGGAACCACAACCTATACTCCCGGCACACTTGAATTAGAAAAGACTTACTACTGGCGGGTCGATGAGTTTGATGCCATCAAAACGTATAAAGGCGATGTCTGGAGTTTTACGACCGCAGGTGCCGGCGGAGGAGTGCGAGCAAATTACTTCAAAGGCATGGATTTAAGGAATTTCGTGCTGACCCGTATAGACCCTCAAATCAACTTTAACTGGGGCAGCGGCGCACCGGATCCGGCGGTCGGCGAGGATAACTTCTCGGTCCGATGGACCGGCGAAGTGGAGGCGGCATTTACTGAGACCTATACCTTCTACACCAATAGCGATGACGGTATTCGTCTGTGGGTGGATGGCCAACAGCTTGTTAACAACTGGACCGACCACGGGCCTACCGAGAATAAGGGAACAATTGACCTTGTTGGCGGGCAGACGTACAGCGTTGTAATGGAGATGTATGAAAACGGTGGTGGTGCCGTTGCAGAGCTGCGCTGGTCGAGTCCCCACACACCAAAGCAGCTCATTCCACAGGCCGCACTGTCGCTGCCTGTAAAGGCCAGCCGCTCGAAACCGGCTAATCGTGCTATGGATGTAAAGCATACACCGGTTCTTACCTGGTCGCCGGGAGAAGATGCCGCTTCGCATCAGGTCTATTTCGGCGCTGATGAAGACGCCGTGAAAAATGCCGATACCAGTTCACCGGAGTATAAAGGCGCAGGGGACCTTGGTGCTGAGAGCTATGAACCCGGAAAACTCCTGTGGGATACCACCTACTATTGGCGTATCGATGAGGCTAATAACGCCAATCCAGACAGTCCGTGGACAGGCAATGTTTGGAGCTTTACGACAGCCAACTTCCTTGTTGTGGACGATTTTGAGGACTACGACGTTAGCAACAACGAAATATGGTGGTCGTGGAAAGATGGGCTTGGCTATGCCTCGCATCCTACTTTACCGCCCCATCCCGGTAATGGAACCGGCTCTATGGTTGGTGATGAAACCACAGGTTCTTATATGGAGGAAACTATCGTTCACGGAGGCAACCAGTCGATGCCGTTATTCTATGACAACAGCGTCTTAATGTATTCAGAGGTGGAGAAGACGCTAACTTATCCGCGTGACTGGACTGAGAATGGTGTTAGCACATTAACGATTTGGTTCAGGGGTATTTCAGATAACGCTGCTGAGACGTTGTATGTTGCTCTCAATGGCAGCGCGGTGGTCTCTCATGATAATCCAAATGCAGCGCAGATAACTACCTGGACGGAATGGACTGTTGACCTGCAGGCATTCGTAGACCAGGGTGTGAACTTAGCCAATGTCAATACTATTGCCCTTGGTCTTGGTAACAGGAATAATCCGGTAGCCGGTGGTTCAGGTACGATGTACTTTGACGATATTCGTTTGTATCCTCCGCCACCGGAGCTGGCACCCTAAGCCGTGTGATTTAGTTGGTAACAGATTTACGTCAATTCGGGGCCTATACCGAATGATTCGGTATAGGCCCCGCTTGTATTTCGTATTGCATCTCTTGTATCTTGGTTGAAGAGGACAGAAAACAGAGGACAGAAAGCAGAGGACAGAACTGACTTCTGATTTTTATGATTGACCTGACAAAGCGAATTTGCGATTATATCATGCGGTTTGGCCTCTCTGGCTGGGCGCCGTGGCAACTGCATTTTTGCTGTATTTTTGTCTAAAAAGAGGAACTTTTTGAGGCAAAATTGGTCTAATTAAGGGTAAAGCCGGTGACGGAAGTGGCAAATACGGATAGATACGCTTCTGAGAGGCGTATCGACATTTCGTCTGAAAAGGACGCTGTACTGGTTAGGCGGTGCTGGCAGGGCGATTCTGCAGCAATGGAAGAGCTTATTCTTAAGTATCAGAGTCGCATCTACAACGTCATATTAAAAATATGTGCAGACCCCGATGATGCCGCGGAACTCACCCAGGAAACATTTGTCAAAGTAATAGAGAACATAGATGGCTTTGAGGGCAGAAGCGGCTTTTATACCTGGATGTTTAGAATAGCCGTTAATCTGACCTTGAATTACTGCCAGAGGAATGCCAGACTTAGATTTAGCTCGCTGGATGCAAGTGAAGCCAAGGCCCAATACAGCAGCCAAGCTGACCGTGTGTTGAAGGAGTTTTTGAGCGATGATAGCTCACCTGACCCTGCGGTGATGGCTCAGAACAAAGAGTTGTACGAGATAGCTGTTGAGTCGTTGATGAAATTGGATGATGCACAAAGGGCCGTCGTTGTGTTGCGGGATATTGAAGGTATGAATTATGCCCGGATTGCAAAGGTGCTGGATATCGAGTTAGGCACAGTCAGAAGCAGATTGAGCCGGGCCAGAAGTAAGCTAAGACAGATTTTGGAGGCCATTTTGCAATGAAGGAAATTCCAAATATGGACGAATTGCTCAATAGCTTCATTGATGGAGAGCTGCCGGCCAGGCAGCAGACCGAGGTTCAACGGCTGGTAGATCACGAAGAGAAAATTGCACAACGGCTGCAGCAGCTGCGAAAATGTAAAATGTTGCTGAGCTCTTTGCCCGTTACCGAGGCTCCGCCACAGATATTGGAGAATGTAAAAGCATCCTTAGCCGGGAAACCGCTGCTCGATGAGTCCGCCTTCAGGCGGACCGAGAGGGCCGGAACAAGACATCTGCTGGGTCGCAAGGTTTTTGCTGCCGCTGCTATGCTCGGCCTGGTCGGCATTTTGACGGCGGTAGTTTACACCATTGTAGCTCCGGAAACTGTCACGCAAAGCAGAGGACAGAAAACAGAGGACAGAGGACAGAAGACAGACTCTGACTTCCGACTTCTGACTTCCGACTTCCGACTTCCGGCGGCACCATTTAGTGGCAGGCTTGAATTGCGAACAAGTTACCTGCCTGCTGTTGTAGCATTTATTAACAGGGCGATTGAAGATAATGTCCCTTCAGCCACAAAGCACAGAGGACAGAGGACAGAGGGCAGAGGACAGAAGACAGACTCTGACTTCCGACTTCCGACTTCTGACTTCCGTCTTATTTGCAGCAGCGAAAGCTTTAATTTACTGTTGGCTGAGCTGGGCAATATTTGGGACAAGCTGGATTCGGCCATGTTAGTTGTTGACACTGAAGTGTTTGGCCAAAGGGTTGTGGTTGACGCAGTTACCGCTGAGCAGATTGCCGGTATTGTCAACCAGGACGATTCCAAAAGGCGTATGGAGGTGGCGAAGGATTTTGCCGTCTTGAACAATATAGCCGAGCATTTACCCGGAAGAGAGATTCTAACTGCTATCGATGCCCAGCAACGCTGGGTTCCGATCAAAACCCGCCGTTGGCGGGCTACGGTGGGTTTGATAACTCCACCAAAGCCGGTCTTGACCTGGAACCAGAAAACAGTAAAAAAATCGCCGGCCAGGACCAAAGAAAACAAAAACATACATCTTACAATTACGGTTGTGGGCGGTGACCGTCCTTCATTAAATTAGCATTCACCTCAAATTCTGTAAGGTTATTAAGAATTCGCTCTAAGTCCTTTTCGAAGTGGTCAATTTCACTTTTCGAGAATCCTTTATAGAACAGCCTTGTCATTTCTTCTGATACTTCAACGTATTTATTCTCCATTGTCCTGTCTTTTTCCGTGCGTTTTATCAGGATTTTCCGTCTGTCTTTTTTAGAACGTTGGCGCCTGATGTATCCCATCCTTTCGAGCCTGTCGAGCATACTTGTCAAAGTCGATTTTTTCAGCTGTGTTTTTTTTGCCAGTTCATTTATTTCAACACCGTCTTTCTGCCATAGCGCAAACATTATCCTGCCCTGAGCGGAGTTGATCTCCACGTCGTGCTTTTTTAGTATACGTTCAGATATTCTCCCACCTACCTGCCGTATCTTGGCCATTAAAAAGCCGCCCTGATGTTG
>JBDRTM010000374.1:0-22048 GCA_043824065.1 Planctomycetota bacterium
AATCTCTTCTTCCGGCATCATAGGAATAAGTCTTACTTTTGCCTTGCGGAGATAGATAAATGCAATGTTCTTCTTTCCGTGAATTGATATATAGTGTTTTTGGGGATTGAAGATGAACGAGGGATTTAAAGCCAATACTCTGTCCTTTATGACAGCATAGATCTGTTTTACATTATCCTTTACGCCTTCGAGATGGAACTCTTCTGAAATATCTGTCTGAATTTCACGTTCGGGGATTACTTCCGGTGGAGAATACTCTAATGTTTCAAATTCGGGATGAATGGAAAAAATACTTTCTTGGTCACATGTAAATTTCTTGGCAACAATAACTTTAACCATTTTCCCCCACGTATCTGAATAGGTATCTATTATTTCAGGAAGTTCGGGCTTATCGCCATCAATCACAATCAAGATATTTTGGCTGCTGTCTACCACATCATTAAGAAACTTGAAGATCTCCTTTTCACCGAGATATTTTTTGAACTGTCGTTTTAGATCAGTATCCGTATTGATAGTCGAGAATAACTTTTCGACCAGTTCCTTTTGGCGTTTGCTATTCTTGAAGAATGCAAAGAATTTCGTTATCTGTGGAAAGATGTGGTTATAAAAGTCATGGCACTCCAGTTCGACTTCAACAAGGTAAAACTCGCGGTTGTCGGGATCGGACATATCAAACAAGAAACCGTCGGGAATTGTTTTCCCTAAAGCATGTGAACCGATCTTTTTCTTGGCATCAATGTAGATAACATCATTGCCAAAGAAGAGCTTGTGAGAATTTACAATTTCCTGCTCAAATTCACTTTCAACAGTGTACTTTGACTCTATATATTTCTTACTGTTTTGAAACAATATCATAATGTCTCTCCTATTTCATTGGCCAGCCGTCGTAATCCTTTAGCTCATTTCTTACATTTAATGTTTTTGAAGACTTCCTTTAATACTTTCTCTAATTTTTTTGAAATTCATCCCTAGTTTTTATGAGTGGTGCGGTTTTCAAGGTCGCTGTCGATTCATCTTGTTGGCACTCTTCAATTCTCGATCCGTTTGAGTGAGATTGATAGTTTGTACTCGAAAAGTTCCACGTCTTTGACTCGCGATGCTGCCAGACGAAGATCTTCGGAAATGCTACGGGCAATGATCATGCCCTTGACCTTCTGCTCTGGTTCGGCAAGGTTCTTGTCGATCCACGCCATGTACCGAAGAAGTTGCCCAACGGCCCTGTCATATCCCTTTGAAACCTTGAGTTCGATAACGATGAGATCTTGGCCGTTTTCAACGGCCAAGATGTCAATGTATCTTCCCCCAACGGGGAATTCTATGCCACTAATATCTCCGTCTTCGTATATGGCAAGCGAGGGTCTTATGACCTGAAGGTTGCTTGCTAGAAAGTTCTTCAAGTCCCGCTCGTATGCGAACTCGTGAGCCTCTTCAGGATTATCTTCACTATCGTCGGTGTCTTCAGCCGTGTCTGGTTCCGTGTACTGCTTGTAGATCGGCGGAGGGTCCGAGTCCCTGACGTAGAGACGAAAGTTCGAGCGATGGATCTGGAACAGAAGATCATCAGCTCCGTTTGGGCGGAGAGTGTGATGCACCCGACTATGTGCATTTGTTGACATCACGACAAGATGTGCGTTGACTGTGGCCTGCTTGATCTTTGGGTAGTTCTCTTGGAACCAAGCGAGGATCTCTTGTCTGGTAAAATACCCACCATTGGCAAGCGGCTTGCGTTCAATAAGGCCGAAGCCATTTGGGGGAGGAGGGGTGAAAGACTGAACAAATTCTGTGAAAAGTTCCCTTGTCGACTTGGAATATATACTGGGCATTGTTTTCACATCCTCGTGCAATTGGCCACCCTCAGCGGCGCGCGGCCTTGCGCATACGCTGGAGGATGATGTTGGGTGCAGGTTTTTTCAGCACTGTCGGCTTCCATCTATTTCCAAAATACCCCCCCAACTATCTGCCATACATCTTAAAACAACAGGCCACAGAAGTCAATAAACTATTCTTATAGTGTTGATGAGCCACTCAGAATTAATAAAGAAACCCGGCTATTGATTTAAGAGAACTACCATCCACTTGGCTTACTAAAGTTCGCTCCCGCCTTCGCTATCCTTCTTCGCCATCCTCCTTCGCTCCTATTTGGGCTTTTGGCCTGCCGTCTTGGCCTCGAACTTTTCGCTCGGCCTCATAACGAGGCGGTTATTCGGATAAGCTCTTAATGCAGTGGTCTGTCAAGATTGAATTTGTTAGTAATGTTGGGTTACATTATACCACTGACGTTTCTGGATTCCTGCTCCTTCGACTCTGCTCAGGATGAAGGGGATTAGAGAATTGGTGAATTAGTGGATTAGTTGATTAGGTCATCAGGTGAACAGTAAATCAGGTTGTAGCACCGTCAGGTGTCCTGTGGAGATACCAGGAATCAGTAGATCAGGATTATAACGCTTCTCGATACTGGATATTGGATTCTGGATGCTCGTATCTTGTGAAGCGTCGCCGTGGCGGCGACGGCTAAACAAGGACCCCGCAATAAATTGCGGAGGAAAGAAAACCCCAAATAAAAGAATGGTGGGGCAAGCCCCACCCTACCAATTTCAAGAGATTGCCATACCCGCTCGGCGCTCGGAGTCGAGGACAGGCTTCGGGCGTGGCACGCATAAGGGATTGCGTCGCCCCTTCGACCCATTCGACTATGCTCAGGGCAGGCTGCGCTCCCCCCTTCGCTATCCTTCTTCGCCAAGGCTACGAAGGAACCAGCTACGGAGGGCAGGCTTGCCGGCGACGGCTAAACGGCGCCGAGGATATCTGGTAAATTTCTCTTGTTTACTATTTACTGTTCTTGGCAGCTACGCTACTATATGAGAAAGTTTTGTGTGGTCCATTTTGTGTATTTAGGAGTCAGAAGATGAGTCAAAAGAGAGTCCGTTTTAGCGAAACAATGGTTTTGATTGTTTTTGGAGTTTTGCTGTTAGTAAATGCAGGTGCGGCTTTTGCTGATGTTAAGCTGCCTGCGGTAATAAGTGATAATATGGTTCTACAGGGTAACAAAAAGGTCTCTATCTGGGGTTGGGCAGAGCCGGGGGAGGAGGTTATGGTCAGCGTTAGCTGGCATCGTATGAGGTGGGCGGTTACGGCAGGGGACAATGGCAAGTGGATGTTTACAATGAATTCGCCGAAGACGGGCGGGCCTTACGAAATGACTATCATCGGCAAGAATACTATAACGCTCAAAAATATTATGGCCGGTGAGGTCTGGGTCTGTTCGGGCCAGTCGAATATGCAAATGTCGGTGAAGTCTTCGGCTAATGCTGAGCAGGAGATTGCCGCAGCCGATTATCCGAATATTCGGTTGTTCACGGTAGAACGAAAAGTAGCCGAGCAGCCCCAGTCCGATTGTGCTGGCAGCTGGACATTGTGCAGCCCGCAGACGGTCCCTGGTTTTTCGGCGGTGGCCTATTATTTCGGCAGAGAGCTGCATGAAGAGCTTGATGTGCCGATTGGTTTAATTCATACATCCTGGGGCGGGACACCGGCCGAGGCGTGGACAAGGCGAGGAATACTCAAAGAAGAAAGTGATGCTGCGCCGATTTTGGAGCGGTATGATGATGCGGTTGCGAAATACCCGCAAGCGATGGAGGAACACAAGCAGAAGGTTGAAGAATGGAAGAAAGCTGTTGAAAAAGCCAAGGCTGAAGGTGAGGGAACGCCACGCAGACCGGGTGCACCGTTTGGGCCGGGACATCCTCACTCGCCGGCAGGGTTGTATAATGCTATGATTGCTCCGCTGATTCCGTATGGGATTAGTGGGGCTATATGGTACCAGGGGGAGTCAAATGCCAGCCGGGCCTATCAGTATCGCAAGCTCTTTGGCAGAATGATTCAAAACTGGCGCGAAGATTGGGGGCAGGATAAGTTTCCTTTTCTTTTTGTGCAGCTGGCTAATTTTATGGCAGTCAAACCTGAGCCGGCTGACAGTGCCTGGGCGGAGCTGCGGGAGGCCCAGTTGATGACATTGGCTTTGCCGAATAGTGGGATGGCGGTAATTATAGATATTGGCGAGGCCAACGACATACATCCGAAAAACAAGCAGGATGTCGGTAAGCGTCTGGCATTATGGGCTTTGGCCAAGAGCTACGGAAAAGAATTGGTGTATTCCGGACCTATCTACAAATCGATGAAAATCGAGGGTGAGAAGATTATCCTGCACTTTGACCCCGTTGGTGGAGGCCTTGCTGCCGGGCCGGACGAGCCATTGAAAGGTTTTGCCATTGCCGGAGCGGACCGTAAGTTCGTCTGGGCCGAGGCAAAGATAGATGGTGATAGTGTCGTGGTTAGCAGCGACGAAGTTTCCACGCCTGCTGCTGTGCGTTACGCCTGGGCGGACAATCCTGTATGCAATCTCTATAACGAGGAGGGGCTGCCGGCTTCTCCATTCCGCACCGATGATTGGCCCGGAATTACCGTTGACAATAAATAAGGCTCAACAAATTGCTTTTTCCCAACCGGCACGGGGCCTAAAGTTAAAAGTGCCTAAAAGTGACACTTACGTGTCATCCCTTCGGCAGGCTCAGGGCAAGCTCTGAGGCGCAGCCGAAGGATCTGGCTAACGAAAAAGAGATTCTTCGCTTCGCTCAGAATGACAGCTTCGCTGTCACTTTTGCTCACTTTAGTTCACTTTAGGCTCTTTAGCTCACTTAATATTGTTGTTTTTTTTGCTTTTTCAGAGTGCGACAATGAACGAATTATTGGCGAACATCTCAGCCCGGAGTGAACAGGTCAATATTATACTGCTGATAGGGATTGCCATTTTCGCCGGGACGGTGGGGGCCAGGATAATCCAAAAACTTCACATCCCCCAGATAATCGGCTACATAACTATCGGCGTAATCCTGGGGCCTTTGCTGGGCGTTATTTCACCACAGGCAGTAGAGACCCTCGAACCATTCAACCTGTTTGCACTGGGGGTTATCGGATTTTTAATTGGCGGCGAGCTTAAACGTAACATCTTTGTAAAGTTCGGCAGACAGGTTATGGCGATATTGCTGTTTGAAGGTCTGGCGGCATTTCTGCTGGTGGGGGCTGCCTGTTTTCTTGTGCTTTGTTGCTTCTATGACTGGCACACGGCATTGGCGGTTGGAGTGGTGTTCGGTGCTATCTGTGCGGCGACGGACCCTGCTTCGACAATGAATGTATTGTGGGAATACAAGACGCGGGGACCGCTTACGACGATGCTGACGGCAATTGTCGCGCTCGATGATGCGCTTGCTCTGATTCTGTACATCGCCAGCATCAGTTTGGCGACTTTTCTTACAGGCGAAAAGCAAGCCGGTTTTTTGAGAATGATATTTCATTCGTTTTATGAAGTGATAGGCTCCTTAGGGCTGGGGCTGGCAGTGGGGCTGATATTGCGATGGATTATAAGGCAGCTTGACGACGATGAGAAAACTCTGATTTTCACGATTAGTACTATAGTGCTGTCAATTGGTTTGGCGATAAGTCTGAAGTTCGATGTGATTCTGTCGTCTATGGCTTGTGGTGTAACCTTGATAAACTTTTCGCCTCGTCGAAGTCTTAGAAGTTTTGAGCTTATTCGCAAATTTTCTCCGCCGATTTATGTCCTGTTTTTTGTAATTATTGGCGCCAGAATGAACGTCAGTATGAACAGGCAAATCTGGCTGTTGGCTGCTGTTTACGTTGTTGGCAGTATTGTCGGCAAAACGACAGGGTCATATTGGGGTGCCGCTTATTCCAAGGCTGTGCCGACGGTAAGGAAATATCTGGGCTTTTGCTTATATCAACAGGGCACCATTGCTATCGCTTTATTGATTATGGCAAGCCACCGGTTTGAAGGGCAGGTCAGAGATATGATGCTGTCGGTGATAATAGTAGGGGTATTTATACTCCAGTTCATCGGCCCTTTATTTACAAAGAGCGGCGTTAAAAAAGCCGGTGAAGTAGGGATGAATATCACAGAAGAGGACCTTATTAAAACGCACAGTGTCGGCGATGTGATGGATGCGAAAGTGCCGGTTATTTCGGCAGGTATGTCACTGGGTGAGGTTGTCAAAGTGGTCAGCAGTACCGACAGCTTTTATTATTCTGTTGTTGACAATGATAAAAAGCTGATAGGTGCCGTTACATTAGACGGTATCAGAACTACTTTCGCAACGCAGGAGTTAAACGATTGGCTGGTGGCGCTTGATATTATGGAGCCAATCATTGCCGAGGTAACGCCGGATATGGCATTGTCAGTTGCATTCGAGAAAGCAAAACGCCTTGATATCGAACACCTGCCGGTTGTAGTTTCAAGTGAAGATGACGGATTTGTCGGTGTTTTAAACTGTCGTGCGGTCCACAGGTCGCTGAGCGCCGAGGTATTGTCACGGCAGCAAAGGGCAGATAATATATAGTACCCGGCATGCTTAGTTTCGATTGGTTTTGAAGATGGAGTTTATGATTCATTCGGTTGTTATTGCAAGCAATGGTGGTTCCGGTCAATTCAATTTAAACGTGGTTTTACTGTTCGGACTGATTGTTTTGAGCGGTGCGTTCGGCGCACGTCTTTTTCAAAGACTTCACATCCCACAGGTCGTAGGTTGTATTGTAGTCGGGATACTTTTGGGTGATGTCCTTGGTGTGATAACTCCGCATACTATCGACAAGCTCGAACCTTTCATGATGTTTGCCTTAGGTATCATCGGTTTTATGATTGGGGCGGAGTTGCGAGGTGAGGTATTCAGGAAGTACGGCAGACAGTTTTTCATCATACTTTTCTCACAGGGGATGGGTGCCTTTGTATTAGCAACGATTGGCGGGACTGTCGTAGCATGGTTTATAACCGGCAGCGTGCCCGAATCAATTGCGGTGGGACTGGTGCTTGGTGCCATTGCCTCTGCTACTGCACCGGCGGCGACGGTAAACGTATTGTGGGAGTATAAGACCAGAGGAGCCTTGACAACCGCCGTGCTGGCTATCGTGGCGCTTGATGACGCTTTGGCATTGCTGCTGTATCGCGCTGCGGCAACGGGAGCAAAGGCACTGATTGGCACCGGCCAGGGTTCCGTCCTGGGCACGACACTTGTATTGTTAGGCGAAATTGCTGGTGCGATAGTCTTGGGGTTTTTGGCGGGCGTACTGTTGTACTTTCTCTTGAAGTTTGTCAAGGCCGACGATAAAGTCCTCGACTTTGCACTGGCGTCCCTTTTGCTTGTTGTAGGTATTTCAATGATACCGGGAATCGACCCGATTTTGCCCGCGATGACATTAGGTATCACGGTGGCCAATCTAATGCCTCGCCAGAGCAAGGCCACTTTTGAGCTTGTCGAGAAGTTTGCTCCTCCCATCTACATTTCGTTTTTTGTTCTTGCCGGTGCCCACATGGAGTTTGGCAAGATGACTTCTTGGATGGTAGTGATGATATTAGTGTATGTTCTTTGCCGGGCGGCGGGGAAAATAGCAGGAGCCTGGTTCGGTGGTAAATGGTCTAAAGCGCCGGCTGTGGTTCGCAAATACTTAGGTATTTGTCTGCTTCCGCAGGCCGGTGTGGCTATCGGCCTTGCTATCCTGGCCAGCCAGCAATTCGGTCCGGAGCTTGGTCATACCATTGTTATTGTGGTTATGACGGGAACGTTTCTGATGGAAATCATCGGTCCGATGCTGGTCAAGGTTGGCCTCAAGCGGGCCGGCGAGATAGGGCTTAATATTACAGAAGATGACCTCATACAGACTTACAGTGTTGCCGACGTGATGGATGCAGAGGTGCCGGTCATCTCAGCGGGTATGTCACTAAGTGAAGTTATCAAAGTGGTCAGCAATACCAATAATTTCTACTACTCAGTTGTTGGCGATGACAACAAGCTGATGGGTGCGGTAACGCTTGATGGTATCAGGAATACTTTTGCCACCCAGGAGTTGAATGACTGGCTGGTGGCACTTGATATTATGGAACCGATTATCGGCAAGGTGACGCCGGACATGGCACTTTCAGATGCGTTGGAGGAAATAAGAAAGCTCAACGTCGAACATGTGCCGGTTGTAGCTTCAAGCCGGGATGACAGTTTTGCAGGTGTTTTGGGTGATCGTGCGGTCCGCCGGTCGCTCAGTGCAGAAGTCTTGTCACGACAGCAAAAAGCTGATAGTATAGCAAGCATGTAGAAACTATCTCAAAACTGTCACCTTGAGCGAAGCGAAGGGTCTGGACGGCAACAAATAAGAGATTCTTCGCGGAGTTTATCCTTGAACGAAGTGAAGGACTCAGAATGACAAATTGTGTTTCGAGATAGTTTATTAGCGTGTATGGTTTGGGGGGCGATTCCGAAGGCCGAATAAACATGACTCATACGTTAGTCAATGCGAGTGCTGAGGCTTTTCCTCCCTGGGCGGATTTGAATTTGGCCTTGTTATTCGGGCTGGTTATCTTTGGCGGTGCATTTGGTGCGCGTCTTTTTCAAAAGTTCCACATTCCACAGGTCGTCGGTGCTGTTGTTGTCGGGATACTTCTGGGCAGGGATGTTCTTAATCTGATAACACCCGAAAGAGTCGAATCTCTAAAGCCCTTTACAATGTTTGCTTTGGGCATAATCGGTTTTATGATTGGGGCCGAGCTTCGGGCTGAGGTATTTAAAAAGTACGGCAGGCAGTTTTTCATCATTCTTTTCTCACAGGGCTTTGGGGCTTTCCTGCTGGTGGCCCTCGGCACTTCGTTGATGGCCTGGCTGTTATCAGGCAGACTATACAGCTCGATTGCAATGGGACTTGTGCTGGGTGCCATAGCCTCAGCCACGGCGCCGGCATCGACGGTAAACGTCTTGTGGGAGTATAAGACAAGAGGGCCTCTTACCGCGGCAATACTCGCTATCGTTGCGCTCGATGATGCCTTAGCATTGTTGCTCTATCGCGGCGCAGCTACCGGAGCCAAAGCACTCTTAGGCACAGCAGACGGCTCTGGTTTCGGCACTACCCTTATACTGTTGGGCGAAATCGTAGGTACAGTGCTGTTAGGATTTTTGGCGGGTGTAACGTTATATTTCCTGTTAAAATTCGTCAGGGCCGACGACAAAATTCTGGAATTTTCGATAGCTTCTCTTCTGCTTATCGTTGGTGTCTCGATGATAGCAGGAATCGACCCGATTCTGCCTGCTATGGTGCTGGGTATCACTATGGCTAATTTGGCGCCACGCCAGAGCAAGCATGTTTTTGAGCTTATCCGGAAATTTTCGTCGCCCGTTTATATTTCGTTTTTTGTGCTTGCCGGTGCGCATATTGAGCTTGGCAGATTAGCTTCTTCCACAGCAGCTATAACGGCAGTATATATTTCCTGCAGGGTTGGGGGCAAAGTGGTGGGGGCCTGGTATGGCGCTAAGTATTCGAGAGCACCGGCTGTAGTTCGTAAATACCTCGGAATCTGCCTGCTTCCACAGGCCGGCGTGGCCATCGGCCTTGCAATTATGTCCAGCCAGTTGTTCAATTCGGAATTCGGCAAGACTATTATTATGGTCGTTATGACAGAGACGTTTATTATAGAGCTGCTTGGGCCGATACTGGTCAAGGTGGGAGTCAAAAAAGCAGGTGAAGTAGGAATGAATGTTACCGAGGAGGACCTGATAAAGACATATACAGTGGCCGATGTTATGGATACCAGCCCGACAAGCATTGCGCAGGATTTGCCGCTGCAGCAGATTCTTGAGGTATTCAGCACTTCTGAGAGCGTGTATTATCCGGTTATTGACGGTCAGTCCCGGATTACGGGGATAATCACAATCCCCAATATCAAAGAGATGTTTGCGAATCAGGATGTAGCCGGCTGGCTGCTGGCTTGTGATGTTGCCGAGCCTGTTCGGGAAAAGACCACGCCCGACAAGCCGCTTGAAGAGGTAATAGAGCACATGAGACGATACCATTTGGAAAATATAACCGTAGTGGCCGGTGAGGATAGTGAGAAGCTTGTCGGTGTCTTGGATTATTCTAAAGTGCTGCGCAAAATAAGTGCCGAGGTTTTGCACAAACGCGAAAAGGCAGATGGCTAGGCCTAAAGTTTGGAGTGCCTAAAGTGCCTAAAGTGCCTAAAGTGCCTAAAGTGAGCTAAAATGAACTAAAGTGAGCTAAAGTGACAGCTTTGCTGTCATTCTGAACGCAGCGCAGCGAAGTGAAGAATTTCTTTTTCGTTGACAGATCCCTTCGGCAACCCATTCGACTTCGCTCAGGGCTACGGCTATTTCAGGGCAGGCTCTTCGGCTTCGCCTCAGGGTGTCACTTACGTGTCACTTTAGGCACTTTATACTTTAGGCACTTTAGTCACTAACCAGAATATGTGGTTTTCGTTTCCAAAAAAGAAAAGGCTTGTTAATAACAGGCAATTCAAAGCCGTTTTGGCTCGTGGTCGGCGTCTGTCCTTGGGACTCCTTCCGGAGAGCAATGGGCTGCTTACGCTTTATATGGCAGAAAACAATTGTGGCTATCCGCGATTGGGTGTTTCTGTCAGCAAATCCTGTGGGAACGCAGTTGTACGTAATCGGTTGAAACGACTGTTGCGGGAAGCCTTTCGGCAGAGCCAGGACCGGATTCCAGCCGGCTTTGATTACTTGCTTATGATTTCGCCTCGGTTATGTAGGGTGGGCTTTAGCCCACCGAACAGTCTTGGTGGGGCAAGCCCCACCCTACGTCTATTGACATTTGAGCAGATAAAGGCCTCGTTTCTGGCTCTGGTTCAGGAGTTGAAGTGAACTAAAGTGCCTAAAGTGAACTAAAGTGACAGCTTTGCTGTCATTCTGAACGCAGCGCAGCGAAGTGAATCCCGATGTATCGGGATTTTTCGTTGACCAGATCCTTCGGCTTCGCCTCAGAGCTTGCCCTGAAATAGCCGTAGCCCTGAGCGAAGTCGAATGGGTTGCCGAAGGGATGACACTTACGTGTCACTTTAGGCACTCTAAACTTTAGACACTTTAGGCACTCTCTTATTTTGTTAAGGTGATTTATGACTTCGAAAGAGCGAATTTATGCGATTTTAAAGGGAGGTTCTTACGACCGTCCCGCTGTTACCCCTATCTTTATGGCGTGGTCGGCTAATTTCATTGGGCGTACTTACAGGGATTATTATCTCGATGGGGACGTCCTGGTCCAGGCACAGCTTGCGGTTACCAGGGCATTTAATCTCGACCAGATAAGCGCGATAAGCGACCCCTGGCGAGAGGCTTCTGCCTACGGGATGAAATTTGAATATCCTGAAGATGGGGTCGGAAAGCCGAAAGATGTATTGATAAAGGCTTATGATGATATATCGAAGGTGCAACCGCTCGATATTGAAAACGCAGAACGAACAAAGCAGCGGATTGAAAGCGTGCGAAAGATGGCGTGGCACGGGCTTCCAGCCCGTGAAAACACTGCCAAGATGGCAGTGCCACTCGGGCAGACCCACAGCGTGCTTGGTTGGGTGGAAGGCCCAATGGCCGAGTATGCGGACTTGCGGGGCGTGGAAAATACGATGATGGACTTGATAGATAAGCCGGAAATATTTATCAAGGCAGGCCGGGTTATCATCCAAAATGCAATTGTTTTTGCCGTTGCCCAGGTGAGGGCTGGGGCGGATATGATTGGGATTGGCGATGCGGCTGCAAGTCTGATTGCACCGAATATGTATAAAGAATTTGTTCTGCCGTTAGAGCAGAAGCTGATTGCAGCTATTCATGAGGCTGGGGCTGCTGTGAAGTTACATATTTGCGGCAATATAAAAAACCATATTTCATACATGGCCCAAAGTGGTGCGGACATTATAGACGTTGACTGGATGGTCCCTCTTGCCAAGGCCAGAGAGCTTGTCGGCCCTGAAGTTACGCTGTGCGGGAATTTCAACCCGGCGGGTGTCTTGTTTGAGGGCAGCCCCCAGGATGTTGCTGAGGCCGCCAGGCAGTGTCTCAAAGCCGGTGGCTATAAATTCATTTTAATGCCGGGCTGTGAGGTGCCGCCGGCCACCCCTGAACAGAACATTCGCGCATTCTGTCCCTGTGACGGCTGCCTGATTCGAGAAGAATTGAAGTGCCTAAAGTGAACTAAATTGAGCTAAAGTTGCCCAGTTGTAGAAGCTTGTTTGTCGGTGTCGAAACTGGTATCTCCACAGGATGCCTTACGGCAGAAACTGGGAGCTCGATATTGGATGCTCGAGTAGAAGCGAGTTTCAAGATTCTATGACAAGCATCGATACGAGCATCGACAACCTTAAACGAAAACTCTACTTTAGGCACTTTATACTTTACACTTTAGGCACTTCAATTCAACTGTTTATCAACTGATACGCCCTGATGAGCTCGGCTACGCTCCAGGCCTGAGCGATACATCCTCTTGGCTTATGTGGGGCATCACCATCGAATATCTCCGAAACAGACCCGAGGCAGCCATCTTTGGTCAGGTGCTGCAGCAAAGGCCGGATAAATTCAGCCGCCTTTTTTTTGCTTTTTCGACTGAATCCATTGACCTTCAGGAAGCCTTCCACAAACGGCCCCATCAGATATGCCCAGACGGTACCCTGGTGATAAGCCTCGTCACGCTGTTGTTGTGGGCCTGTATATACGCCTTTATAACGACTATCCTGAACGTTCAACGTTCGCAGGCCGTAAGGTGTCAATAACTGGTTTTGCACCGTGTTTACTACCGATTTTTGCTGGGAGGGCGACAATGGCGAAAATGGAAGTGAAACTGCAAATATTTGATTTGGCCGAAGACTCTCATCGGCCGAGCCATCAGGCAAAATGCAATCGTTTAAGTAGCCTTTACTTTCGTTCCAGAATAATTCGCAAAAGCCGGTCCGAACCTTATCTGCCATTGTTCTATAATGCTCTGCATTTTCTATATTCCGGTCGGTATAAAATTGGGCCAAAAGGCAAAGAGAATTGTACCACAGGGCGTTAACCTCGACCGCCTTTCCACATCTGGGTGTAAAAGCAACGCCGTCATACTTGGCGTCCATCCAGGTTAGCTGCGTTTGGTTATTACCTGCGGTTATGAGCCCATCGGCGTCAGCGCGAATATCGAACCGAGTGCCTTTATGATAAGAGTCTATTATCCAGCGAATTGCCGGCATAAGCTCCTGCATGAAGGTTTTTGAGTCGCCGCTGGCTTTCAGGTATTGAAAAGCTGCGTTGATAAACCAAAGAGAAGCATCGACACTGTTAAAGTAAGTTGTGCTCCGTAAGTCCGCTTGGGGACGCCTTCCGGCGGAGTCCCCAGGACCGCTTCTGTCGTCAAAACGATTTGGAATCATACCCTCATCTGCCGCTGTGGCAAACGTGGTCAGGACAGATTTTGCCTCTTCAAACCTGCCGGTTGAAAGTAACAGACCCGGCAAGGATATAAAAGCATCTCTGCCCCAGTCTGCAAACCATGGATAGCCGGCCAAAATGGTGGTTCTGTACTCGTATTGCGTATTGCGTATGTCGTATTGCGTATTTTCCTTCTCGCGATACGCATCACGCACGACGCACGACGAATTTGTTTGACGTTTTGCAATAAACCTATCAGCGGTCAAACAAAGTGCCTCGAAATTCGTCGCTCGGGTCCCGTGACCCGTGATTCGAGAGACGAGCGACGAGTGACGGAACACGCATTGTTTTAGGTTTTCCTGGTGTCTGCCCAAATCTTCGCGAACTGCCTCAATATCAAGATTGGCTAATTCCTCAGGCTTACAGCGCACCCAGGGCGGACTCAGGTTTGCCCAGAGAACAATTTTGGCGGGGGTTTCTATCCGACACTTAAAGAAGCCGGGTGTCCACAAGTCTTCGGTAAAATCCTGACCTCTCTCTCTATTGTTGCGATATACAAAATTAAACCACCATTGCCGGTCTTTCTCGAAGTTTACCCCGTTAGAAATTTTGCCTTCATGTGTTATATGGCAGCTCAAAAACAGCTCACAGCTATTCGGCACATTATGACGAACCAGCACACCATCCCCGAGCCGCCTTGAACATAGCGGTGCGTGAGATTGTTGCAGCGTGTGGAAGTCTCTTAAACCGACGAATGGCCGCAAAACAAACTCCACTGGTTCTCCGCAGTCTTTGGGACTCCTGGCGGAGGACACCTTACGGTGCTGCATCCGCCCAAGGCGGGTAAAATCATAGACCAGGGCGACCGTATCTGTGTCACGGAGAAGATATACCGATTTAGTCAGTTTAAGTTTGTCCAGCTCGTAGTCGAAATGCGCTCCGGTGTCCCGGCGGAATTGCCTTAGAAAGGTAAAACCCGTCGGTGCAAATTTGTCGCTGAATTCAAAGGTTGAAAGGTGAAATGCTTGGCCTTTAACTATCACCATCTCCAGGCAATTGGTTAATGTCATTATCCTGTTGACCGGGGGGTTGAGCGAGCCGATGAGCAGTCCGTGATATCCTCTCGTATTGCAGCCTGCGATAGTTGATGATGCGTAGCTGCCGCGTTCGTTGGTCAATAGCCATTCCTTAGTCAATAAATTTTCAATAGGTTGATTGGCGGTTGATATAGATATGGCTGCCGGGTTCCCGTTTTGCCCCTGCCGTTTGCTTCTCAAAGCGAAGAAGCAGGGGCGAAACAGGGACCATCTATTATCAGCTTTTTGCAAAGTTAACACAATCTTGCTCCGAAAAACGTCATCGCGGGAAAATGTCAGGCCCCCTGGAAGTCCTTTTCTTGTATCATATTACTCCGTTATAAAATTCCTGGTTATTAGAAAATGCCTAAAGTGAGCTAATTATTCAGGCTATCAGGCCATCAGGTTACCAGGTAGTGGCTATCAGAGGACCAGGTTATCAGGATAAATGCACGGTATAAATGCACAGCATGAATTTGCTTTTTTCCACCGTAAGGTGTCCTCCGTAAAGAGTCCTTAGGACTGCGGACTGATACCCTGATATACTGATAACTTGCTTCCTGATTTCCTGATACACTGATATCCATATTTCAGGCACTTTAGGCACTCCAAACTTTAGCTCACTTTAGTAATTACCATTCGCCATATTCTGAAGGAGGAAAATCAAAATTGCTTCAAGTAACAAAAAAATCAGTCCGGAGGACTCCGCCACAAGGCGTCCCTTACGGGACTTGCGGAGGACATTTATTTTGCCGGTTGCAAGTCAGGCGTATTTTCATTTTGCGACCCCCCGCCGGCAACAAGCGGGGGCAGGCCCGTACCCAAAAAACACTCTGTTGTGTTCCGTTTTGGCACGGGAAAAGATAGGTCCCCCCTTGCTTGTCTGGAACAACGGCTGTGTAGATTATCCAGGACATTCATAAAGTTTATATAAGAGTCATAGGGCGAGTCATAGGGATTAAAATATTTATGTACATCGCCGTCAGCAAAATATTTTGTGCACATATAATAAAAATGGTCCGATGCCTGCAGTCTTCTCCAGTCGGCAATGATTTTTTCGTCGTCGGTTTGTTTGATTTTCTTCTCAAGCCGATAAAGCTCGTGAATAGCGTTGGATTGCATAGCGTTTCCCACCCAGGCCGAGAGGTCCCTTTCGATATCAGCCCAGCTTATGATATGCGGCACATCAACTGTGCCAACGGGCTGGTAACATTGCACTACTTCACTTGGAGTTTTGAAGTTGTTGTCCGGGTGATTAAGAACCTCTTGTGGCAGATGCCGCATAAAATCGAATATGCCGGTATCTTCCCATTGGTGTTCGCCGAATGTCTCATAGTCCATGAACAGATTGACCACATTGCCGTTGCCGTTGACATTACTTATCCAGTGGGCGAATTTTTCTGCCGTCAAAGGCCACTGGGGCCAGTCACGATTGGAAAATCGAAAGGCAATGTCATCACTCAGCGAATAGTTTTTCAGTAAAAGTTTCAAATTGTTGCAGTCTTTGGGCTGATAGACAAAATTAGGGCTTCGATAGCCTAAGATATGGTCTGCCCCTTCGGTTATTATCGCGTCAAAGTTGCCTGTTGACTCGATAAGAGCGGCTAAATCATTGTTATATACTAATTCCGTATTTCTGAATATCCGCGGCTTTTGACCAAAATAGTGGTTAATAGTGTCGGTGTGTTTGTTTACCTGCTCTACGAATTCATCGCGTGAGTATAAAAAACTGAGACTGTGATAATACGTCTCAGCCAAAAATTCTACACAGCCGGTTTCTGCAAGGGCGTCAAAGGTGCTCATAACTTCCGGCGAAAATGAGAGGAGCTGCTCTAATAAGACGCCGGTTATGCTGTATGCCACTTTAAACCGCCCCTCGAATTGGCGTATCAAATCAAGAATTAATCGATTGGCGGGAAGATAACATTTATTGGCAACCTTCCGGCATATACTGGCATTTTTGGAATCGTCAAAATAACGGTCGTTTTTGTCGAAAACCGTATAGTGTCTTAGCCGCATTGGCTGATGAACTTGAAAATAGAAACATACCGAAGGCATAATCTCGTTTCTCGTATTGCGCTTATTCTTTGCGTGATGCTTTCAAACCGCAACCAGTGTCTCTTCATAGATTCTTATGCACTTGGCTGCTGCGTCTTTCCATCGTAGTTTTCTGACCTCATAATTGCCGTGGTTTGCTAACGTCTCTTGCAGCGGCGGATATTTCAGTACCGCTACAATCTTGTTGGCAATCTCGTTGGTGTCCCAGAAGTCAACTTTCAGAGCATGCGTCAAAACTTCTGATACACCGCTTTGCTTGCTTATTATAACAGGCACATCGTGGTTCAACGCCTCTAAGGGCGCGATTCCGAATGGTTCCGATACCGAAGGCATCACGTACAGGTCAGCCATTTTATATATTTTTTGGACGTCTTCGCCGCGCAAAAAGCCTGTGAACAGAACCTTATGTCCGATGCCGAGCTCTGCCGCCATTTCAATCGAGCGGTGCATCATATCGCCGGAGCCGACCATAACAAACTTGACGTTATCCATCATCTCAAGGACCTTCTTGGCTGCCTGGAGAAAATACTCCGGGCCTTTTTGCATTGTGATTCGGCCCAAGAACAGGACAATTTTCTCATTTGTGTTGATGCCGGTTTCGGCTAAAGACCAGTTACCGTTGCGCTCGACGCCATTATATACCACTTCCACTTTTTCACCGCTAATGCCGTATCGGCTGATTATAGTACTGCGGGTAAAATGACTAACAGCGATGACTTTGTCTGCCCGCTCCATACCCTGCCGCTCGATGTCATAGATCATCTGGTTGACGTGCTCGCCGCTGCGGTCGAATTCCGTCGAATGGACGTGCACAATCAGCGGTTTTTCGCTTATAGCTGCTACTGCAATGCCCGCTGGATAAGTCATCCAGTCGTGGGCGTGGACAATGTCGAACTGCTCATCTTTAGCCAATTCTGCGGCGACCGCAGCATAACGATGGACCTCAGTGTACATATCTCTGCTGTAGTCATCACCCCCGAAGAGCTGGCTGGCTGCGCTGATGGTGCCGCCGTGCATTTTTTGTTTTTGTCTCAAAGTTTCTTCGATTTGCCGACGGTAAACATCCGGTGTTGAATATGGCTGCAGCGCTGAGCCGATTGCGTGAAATCTTACGTTTTTCATCTCACTGAACATGAATGTCGCAGCGGATGTCCAGGAGTTCGGGCTTATTAACTTCACATGAGTCGCATAGCTGCTCTCGACCATTCTTGGCAGAACAAAGGTAACTTCCATGCCAAGCTGGTCCATCGCTTTAGTAAGCCCGTAACAGGCTGTACCAAGACCACCACTGATAAACGGCGGAAACTCCCAGCCTAACATGAAAATTTTCATGCGTTTCCCTTGGTATATTTTAGTAAATGTTTATTCAATAAGAAGTTACAATAGACTTCTTCCACGGCCCTACATTATAAGCACACTGTCCGGCTGCTTAGCAGAGTCATCCACCATTCAGTAGCGAAGTCCTAATTGTTAGACGCTAAACACTCGTCATAGCTAATCAGCGTTTTTGGGCCAGCAATTCACTATACGGTTCCTTGTTGTCAAGCACCAAAAACCTGGCTTCACAGTGTTTAAAGCGACTATCGGCAAGAAATTATATAATCTTAAACAAAAGTTGGCACAAAATACGGTATTTACCCTAATACCACCTATTTATAAATCGGATTTTTCACGGCTGGAAGTTAAAAAATTTTCCTAAAAATGTGAATTTTGATGTTGATATGATACATTTTATAGGTCGATGGCCAATAAAAAGAGCGGTTACTGCTGTTTTTCCTTTGGCAGGTTTAAAATACGTTGAGGTTAATAGGGATTATGATTATTGGAACCAAATTGGTCAATTTGAGTCTAAAAAACGCTGTAAATTGCACCTTTAGCTACAGGTTTTTAGTCAAAAGTCCGTCGTTGGACCTTTTTGTTCCGATAAAATAAGCCGTTCCGCCCTTTAAACAACGGAACGGCTCATTTACATAGCGCTGCAACAAACGTAACATGGGTTACCAAAAGATGTTAGCGCATAACTCATTTTTCCCGTTAGAAGTAATAAAGAAGGCTTCTAACCGGATTTATAAGTCCTGTGGCTTGACTGTGCTGCGACGGTTGGCCTTAGTTCGAGCTATGGCAGCATCAAGAATACAATAGACCTTATCGCTGAGTGCCCCGAGGGCATCGGATGAGGTCATCATCTTTTTGCTCTTGATGTAGGCCTTAACCTTGCTGGCTACAACCAATGATTCTTTATTTGCCATTCTAAAATCCTTTCTGTCAAAAGGTTAAATTGTAATTACTCCGGCACCAAATCCTTAAGACCGGAACATCACGCCTGTTTAGAAGCGTGTTTTTTAACTTTGAGCGTTGTTATTACATACAATCGGCGGAGTTTGCAACAAAAAAATCCGCTCAAACACTAAATTTTTGCAACAACGGGGCAAATAGCTAAAAATGGTCGCGAGGGTCAGAGACCACAAATCAAAGTTTTTTCTTATAAGTTCGTAATTTTTTATAATTTATGGAGTCTAATTTGACGAAAATATCCGAAAGAGAGATTGTTAAAGGCCTATCCAGATACGCTGGGATAAAATAAGAGAGGAAAACTAAGCGCAGAAAAGGGTGTTTAGAACAAGAGTTGGTTTTGGAGGAATAAAATGGCAAAGCGTTCCAAAAAAGGTCATAGATCGCAGGCTAAACTGCAGGGGTACGTGGTTGTTACCTTTGCCGAGGATTTGGAGCAGGCCAGAGAGTACAAAACTCTGCTGGAAGTTAACGATGTTGCTGCCATAATAAATGAGCAGCAAGAGCAATCATTAGGTTCCAAGGAAATCGCCGTAATGGTTCCCGAAGAGTTTCTTGATGAAGCACACGTAATAATCGAGTCGCAGCACGCCTATGATGATTTCTATGATTACACAGTGGAAGACGAAGAGGACGGCGATTTCGACGATGAGCTTTTTGAAGAGGACTTTTAGTCTTCTAAGCTCCGGCGAGCTCAACCGCGGATTACACGGATTACGCGGATAAGCTAAAAAAAGATACATCCGTGAAATCTGCGAAATCCGTGGTTGAAGCCGGGGTGGTTATTAACTGCTTTCATATCCGACAAGCTAACAAGTTAAAAAAAAGGTCGAAGACAATGGATAAAGAACATATACCAGAGTGTCGCAAAAGCCAGGACCGCAGGCAAAGTGTTGTTGACAGGCGTTTAGGGCTGGACCGCCGCAGGGGGCCCGGAAGACGACTAACCGAAGAACGAAAAGCCGCCGAACAAGGCCAGATGTCCGATGAGCAGTTTGAGTTTCTTTTGGCCATCGAGGAATATAAGCAACAAAACGATAAACGTTTTCCAACCTGGACCGAGGTCTTCGAGGTCATACAGGCGCTGGGCTATCGCAAAGTCGCCGAGCCGCAATCACTTAAGCCGTTTGTCAAAGACCCCGAACCTGACAAAGTCCCTTCACAAACCTGACAGTTCGGAATTTCTTATTGTCATTCCGTACCCATTCGGCTTTGCTCAGGGCAGGCTTTGATACGGAATCCATATTTTCTTTCTGGATTCCTGCAGAAGTTTATCCCCCACTGCGATGCGGGGCAGGAATGACGGAAGAAATAACAACGCCATCTAAAAAACGATGGAAATAAGGTTGACATTTCCGCGCGATTGTGTCATCATACTTAGCACTGAATTTTTGTTATTTAATCTCAGAGGTGGTTCGTGGTAAAACTTCGATTCAATGTAATGAATAACGCCAAAACCAGCTCGAATTAGAAAGGAGAGTCTATGAAGAACGATAAGCTTTCACGAAGAGATTTCATGCGTAATACTTCTCTTGTGGCTGCGGGGACAATTGCCGGTGCGCTGGCGGGTGAAGGACAGGCTGCGAGCAAGTTCGTCCATACGTCAAAGATTCTGAATTTTCACCCGAAGATGACATACCGGCGATTGGGCAAAACGAACCTGATGGTCTCCGAGGTCAGTCTGGGCGGTCACTGGAAGAATCGCAACGCCGGCCGATACTGGGACCACTTCGCCAACGAGGAAGTGCCGGATGACGTCGCCAAGAACCGCACCGATGTTATGAGTGCCTGCATCGATTCCGGCATCAACTATCTGGACATCACCACCGCTGCTGAGTGTTTGTGCTATGGTGTGGCCCTTAAGGGTCGCCGCGATAAGATGTACGTCGGCGCCGATATTCACAACCTCGGCCCGCGCGGGTCCAATCTCTGTAACGTTAAGGACCAGACCTTCAACGTCGAAACATGCCTGCGACTGCTGAAAACCGACTACCTCGACATCTGGCGTCCCCAGGCCAAAATGGCGGGTGAACTCGGTACAAATCAGCTCAATACCGACCCAGAAGTGGAGTCTTTGATTGAGACCTTCCAGAAGCTGCATAAAGCCGGCAAGGTTCGGCATCTGGGTATGTCCTGTCATTGCCGTCCCTGGTTCGAGCGCGTCCTCAACAAGTACCCCGATTTCGAGATGATAATCTTCCCCTGCAGTTCAAAGACTAAGGTAAAAGGCCGGTCTCCGGTAGCCGGTAATACGGAAGAGGTCAATCCAGGCCATCGGTCCGACCAGTCGCAGGGAATATTCGAGGTTGTTCATAAGCAGGATGTTGGGGTTGTTACAATCAAGCCTTACTTTGGCGGCAGTCTCTTCAAGGACAGCGACGGCAAAGTCAGATTTCCAGTGATGGGTGTGGGCAGCAAGACGGAGAATGACTTGGCCCGGCTGACGCTTCAGTGCATCCTTGCCAACGAAGCCATCACGGCCGCAGTGCCGGGGCTGTCAACGGTCTATGAAGTTGAGAACGCCGCTCGCGCCTCGTACACGCGTCCGCTTGGAATGTCGGCGGCGGATAAGGAATGGCTGATGGATATTACCGAGCAGCAGTGGGCCAATCTGCCCCGGGAATACGAGTGGCTGCGCGACTGGGAAGTCGTTTAGTTAGTTTACGAGCAATCAGAACTTTAATGACTGACAGGATGGCTTCTCGAAAATGGGCCTGCCGGATTCTACAGAATTTAGATTGGCGGCGGGTGCTGTTATGCCCCGCCGTTTTGCTTCGGCTTCGGCGAGCTCAGCCGAGCCGCAAAAGCGAAGCAGCGGGGCCGCTTTGATTTGGTCTAAAGGCTTCTGCAAAATCGAGGTTAGGCATACTTTGAAAAGAAAGAATTAAAAGCTTGTCCTCACGAAAGTGGGGAACAATTTTTTCTTTTCAAACAGTAAATCATTGGCCAGCAAGCAGCTACTCATGCTACGTAGCGAGCTGCTTCGCAGAGTAGTATTTGATTATTTAAGAAAGTCTAAAACTCCATTTTCCGTCCCGAGAAAATCGGGACTGCGAAGGATGAACTGATTTTCTTAAATAGTTCCTGTTGCGGAAACAGTATTTGTCATTCCCGCGAAAAGCCTGCCCTGAGCGAAGCCGAATGGGCGGGAATCCAGCTTTTTCGCTCTGGACCCCTGCTTCCGCAGGGGTGACATCGTCAGTTTTTGTTTTCCGCAACAGATACTAAATAACTCAACTTGACTGACTTTTAAACTGTCATGCTGAGCGAAGCGAAGCATCTGGCCTTAGAACAGGATTTTGTCCCGTTCCGAGTGTGAGATTCTTCGCTGCGCTCAGAATGACAAGTTGCATATGCTCTTGTCAAAGCTAT
>JBDRTM010000375.1:0-8062 GCA_043824065.1 Planctomycetota bacterium
AACCGCTAATCCCGGGATCTCCGAATGGGGAAACCCGTCAGGACTGGGCAACCAGATTCTGTCATCCATGGCTGAATGCATAGGCCATGTGAAGCTAACGCAGGGAACTGAAACATCTCAGTACCTGTAGGAAAGGAAATCAACCGAGACTCCGTCAGTAGCGGCGAGCGAAGGCGGATCAGCCCAAACCGGGGAGCTTGCTCTCCGGGGTTGCGGGCGCCGGTAAACAGTTACAAAGGCATCGCAAGCAGAACGGTCTGGAAAGTCCGACCACAGAAGGTGATAGTCCTGTATACGAAAGCGAGAGCCCTGCGTTACTGCCGGCGTTCCAGAGTAGCACGGAGCTCGTGGAACTCTGTGTGAATCCGGGGGGTCCACCCTCCAAGGCTAAGTACTACTCGACGACCGATAGTGAAAAGTAGGGCGACTGAACGATGAAAAGTACCCTTATTAAGGGAGTTAAAAGCACCTGAAACCATACACCTACAAGCTGTGGGAGGGCTATGACGTGCTCTTCGGAGTGCGTAATGCCTGACCGCGTGCCTTTTGCATAATGAGCCGGCGAGTTACCGTCTGTGGCAAGGTTAAATCCCTTAGGGATGTAGCCGTAGCGAAAGCGAGTCTTAACAGGGCGAATTAGTCGCAGGTGCTAGACGCGAAGCCAGGTGATCTACCCATGGCCAGGTTGAAAGGGATGTAAAAATCCCTGGAGGACCGAACCCCCTAACGATGAAAAGTTAGGGGATGAGCTGTGGGGAGGAGTAAAAGTCTAATCAAACCTGGAGATATCTCGTTCTCTCCGAAATAGCTTTAGGGCTAGCCTTGAGCCACTACTTTACGGGGGTAGAGCTACTGAATGGGGATGGGGGGCCACCAGCCTACTCACCCCAACCAAACTCCGAATACCGTAAAGACTATCTCAGGAGTCAGACTGTGGGGGATAACCTCCATGGTCAAGAGGGAAACAACCCAGACCGCCAGCTAAGGTCCCGAAGTTTTGCTAAGTTCTTAAGGAAGTTGAATTGCTGTGACAGCCAGGATGTTGGCTTAGAAGCAGCCACCATTTAAAAAGTGCGTAATAGCTTACTGGTCGAGCAGTTTGGCGCCGATAATGACCGGGAATAAGCAAAACACCGAAGCTGCGGTCCCGCACCTGCTTTGAGAGTTCACCATCATTGGAAGTGAGCTAAAGTGAGCTATTGATTTGTCAAGCGTGCTTTGAGGGATGTCATTTCGCACTTGATGCGGAATCCAGTACCATCAATAATTCTGGGTTCCCGCTCCCCGCTTTCGCGGGGACAAGTTAACACCTGCGGAAGCAGGTGCGGGAATGACAAACCATCACTTGAGCCTTGACAGAGCATTAGAGTGAGTTTTAAGCTTTAGACACTTCAAATTTTATACATTTTGATTGTGGATTCTCAAAGTAGGTGCGGGAGGTAGGAGAGCGTTGCTGTCAGCGTTGAAGCCGTACGGAAACGAGCGGTGGAGCGTCAGCAAGTGATTATGCCGGCATGAGTAACGATAAACAAGGTGAGAATCCTTGTCGCCGAAAGCCTAAGGTTTCCTGGGGAAGGTAAATCCGCCCAGGGTTAGTCGGTCCCTTAGTCGAGGTCGAAAGGCGTAGACGATGGACAGCAGGTTAATATTCCTGCACTATGTACCGAAGGTTTGAACTGTGGGGGTGACGCAGTAGCAAAAGCTGGAAGCTGATTAGTCGTGGCTATCCTGCTGGAGGAGTCGTCGGTAGGCAAATCCGCCGGCATAAAGACTCTGAAGGACGGCGAGGGACGATTTAAGATTCCTGAGCAGCCGAAGTTACTGCCGAGAAAAACCTCAAACAGGACAACGGTGCGTATCCGTACTAAAACTGACACAGGTAGGCGAGGAGAATATCCTCAGGCGCTCGAGAAAACCGTCCTTAAGGAACTCGGCAAATTGACCCCGTAAGTTTGCGATAAGGGGTCCCTCCAGGCCGGCACCAACTTTGAGAGTTCACTGTCAGTGAAAGTGAGCTAAAGTGAGCTAAAGTGAGCTAAAGTTATAAAAAAAGAATGTCCAATATCGAATGACCAATGTCAAACTTCTCCACAGGACACCTTACGGTGGAACTTCGAAATTCCTTGTTTGATATTTATTATTCATTTTCATTCTTTTTGACTTTAGGCACTTTAGAGACTCGAAACTTTAGTCCCATCGATAGTGACATCTCAAAGTAGGTGCCGGTGCTGAGGGCGCAGTGAAGTGGCTCTGGCGACTGTTTATCAAAAACACAGTTCTCTGCTAACACTTAAAGTGGATGTATAGAGAATGACGCCTGCTCGGTGCCGGAAGGTTAACGAAGCAGGTCATCCAGCACCAATTTTTGCTCAGGAGTTGGAAGAATGTTTTATGTCTATGTGCTTGTCGAAGAAAAATCGGATAAGAATTATGTCGGTTTTTCAAAAGATTTGAAAAAGAGGATTGTCGAGCATCAGCAAGGTGTTGGTGCCAAGCTCACCAAGACCGGCCATACGAAGCGTTTCTAAGTAGTTCCTGTTGCGGAAACAGTATTTGTCATTCCCGCGAAAGCGGGAATCCAGCTTTTTCGCTCTGGACCCCTGCTTCCGCAGGGGTGACATCGTCAGTTTTTGTTTTCCGCAACAGATACTAAGTAGAAAAGACGCCATGAACAGAGAAAAGAAGTTGAAACAAAATGGCAATGCTCGACACCAACTTTTACGTAGGATTAAAGATTCTATCAACTGGGTGAAAATTGGTGCTGGAGAAGCTTGCGACCGAAGCCCCGGTAAACAGCGGCCGTAACTATGACGGTCCTAAGGTAGCGAAGTTCCTTGTCGGGTAAGTTCCGACGTGCATGAACGGCGTAACGACTGGAGCACTGTCTCAAGGACGGACTCGGTGAAATTGTAATTGTGGTGAAGATACCACATACCCGCGGCAAGACGGAAAGACCCCGTGAACCTTTACTGTATCCTGGTATTGATGCCTGGCATATCTTGCGTAGGATAGGTGGGAGGCTTTGATGCGGCGCTCTTGGGCGCCGTGGAGCCAACCTTGAAATACCTCCCTTGCTATGTTAGTCACCTAACCATGACCCGTGAATCCGGGCATGGGACCGTGCCAGGTGGGCAGTTTGACTGGGGCGGTCTCCTCCTAAAGAGTAACGGAGGAGTTCAAAGGTACACTCAGCGTGGTTGGCAATCACGTTTAGAGCATAAGGGTATAAGTGTGCTTAACTGCGAGACTTATCGGTCGAGCAGATGCGAAAGCAGGACCTAATGATCCGGTGGTTCCGTGTGGAAGGGCCATCGCTCAACAGATAAAAGGTACTCCGGGGATAACAGGCTTATCGCCTCCGAGCGTTCATAGCGGCGAGGCGGTTTGGCACCTCGATGTCGGCTCATCACATCCTGGGGCTGTAGGCGGTCCCAAGGGTTGGGCTGTTCGCCCATTAAAGTGGTACGCGAGCTGGGTTCAGACCGGCGTGAGCCAGGTCGGTCCCTATCTGCCGTGGGCGCAGGAATCTTGCAGGAGATGCTTCCTTAGTACGAGAGGATTGGGAAGCACTGACCGCTGGTGTACCGGTTGTCCCGCTAGGGGCAGCGCCGGGTAGCTAAGTCGGGAAAGGATAACCGCTGAAAGCATCTAAGTGGGAAGCCCCCTCCAAGATTAGGATTCCATCGCACCTTCGGGTGTGTGAAGAGCCCTGATAGACTATCAGGTTGATAGGCCGGGTGTGTAAGCGCAGAAATGTGTTAAGCTAACCGGTACTAACGCTCGATTACTTGACCATATCAATCCTTGATTGAATAGAAAGTTCGTAGTTATGAGTTCATAGTTCATCGACTATGAACCACGAACTATGAACTATGAACTATCATTGTGCTTATATTTGCATCTGCATATTCGAGCGAAGCTCGAAGCACTAATATCTAAATCCGAAATCCGAAACAAATTCAAATGACCAAAATACAAAATTCGAAACAGCATGTTTTGAACATTTGAAATTTGAATTTTGATATTGTTTCGGATTTAGATATTCGAATTTAGGGTTTTTGAATTTATCAGGCTTTTGCCTGATAAAATGAACTTCCTGGTGACTATACTGGCGGGGAAACGCCTGATCCCATTCCGAACTCAGAAGCTAAGCCCGCTCAGGCCGATGGTAGTCCTTACGGGCGAGAGTAGGTTATCGCCAGGATTTATAAAGGCCGAGTGTGAAAACACTCGGCCTTTGCCTTTTTTCCGAAGGTTGAACTGAAATCGCTTGTAATTTCGGCTCTTCGGCTCAAAGTAGTATAATATGATGGATTAGCTAACAACAGACAGGGATGTAATATGCCAACAATACTCAGAACTGGGCCGTATCGGTTTTTTATTTATGCTGGCGACAGACACGAACCTTTGCATATATATACATGTCGAACGAGATGATAAAATTGCGAAGTTCTGGCTTGACCCGGTCAGGCTACAGTTCAGTGGCGGGTTTAATCGTGTGGAAATTGGTCGGATTGAGAAGATAATTAACGAACAGCATTCGAAATTAGTGGAGGCATGGAATGAGTATTTCGGTGATTGAGATTGGTGTTACAAACGTTGAAAGTGTAACGGTAACCAAGGATACTTTAAGCGTAGACCTAAGTGATGGGCGTACCATATCAGTTCCTCTGTCTTGGTTTCCCAGGCTTGTTCACGCTACTTTGGCAGAGAGAAGCAATTGGAGATTGATCGGCAAAGGCCATGGAGTACATTGGCCAGACATCGACGAGGACATTAGTGTTGGAGGCTTGTTAGCTGGCAGAGCCTCTGGTGAGAGTCAGGCGTCCTTCCAAAAGTGGCTTGATCAGCGGTCATCTCGCCCGACAAATCGTTGCAGTGGACGGCGTAAGCGCTATGGCGAGGATAGACAAGGGTTAATCAAGATTCGAGTTGCACCGGACGACGCGCAGAAAATACTCCGAATGGTGGATCACGGGAAATATCTTGATGCATTAGATAGTCACTGGCAGGTATTCAAAGATGGGCATCCTCGGTCGCAGAGCATATGCTGGTTATTCTGTTGGGCTAAGACGGGCATCAATAGCAAGAGAGCTGCGCAAGAAGCAACGGATGTATTCAATCGTCTATTCGACAAGTCCTTTGAATGGTTCGATAGAAGAGTTCCCCACAACTGGGCAAGAGACGCTCGCTATAAACAGAATATCGAATCTGAGTTAGAGCGCTATTTGAAGGGAGACTGATTTTGGGGAAAGCGAAAGCTATGTAACCGGGGTTCGTCCGGCCGATGGTAGCCCTATTATTGAAATCAAAGGTCAAAATGCAAAAAGTAAAATGAAAAAAGGAAACGAATTTTATGGGAGTGTTGGGGGTGGCGAGTCTATTCGCAGGTCGATTCCTTCGGCCAAGAATGACCCCCACCGCAGGGGTGGGGGCTAAACATTATAACGTAAACCCATCAATAAAATGATGAAGTTGGTATTATGGCGCATCGGGGATTTCGTCGTCGTGCCGACGACGGCTAAACAAAAAACCCCGCGTGAAACGCAGGGCTAAATATTACGGAATAAATCCATCAATAAATTGCGGAAGAAAGAAGACCCCCAGTACAGGCCCTTCGGCTGCGCTCAGGCCAGGCCTGGGGGCTAAACATCGTGTGTGAAGTTTAAACATGCGAACTCCTTGAACAACTCTCTTGCTTTTTTGTCGTAGGCTTTTGCGGCGTCGATTTCGTTGTTAAAATAGCCGAGATAGTGACACCGGCTTTCGTAGTATATACGTGCTCGCCACTTTCTTTGCCGTTTGTTCCAATCCACGCCTTTGTATTTTGAAGTTCCTGTCTTTCTCGGTTTTTGATTGTGGGTGTTTTGTTGTTTTGTACAGATTCTCAGATTATTTTTTCTGTTGTCGAGGCCGTTGTGGTTGATGTGGTCACAAACGAGATGCTTGGGTACCTTCATAATTTCGCGGTGCATTCTGATTTGTTTATTTTGTCTGCTTCTAACTGCATAATAGGTATTTGAATCTTTAACAGCACACCATTTGCACCGGCTGAGCAGGTCGTAATCTTCAGGGTCGACGATCGCGAATTTACCGCGTGTCAATGGGATTCTTCTGAAGGGGTAGCCGTAGCGAAGCCGGCGACAAAGGAGCAGGAGAGATAATAACGGCTTTACAAGGCAATTTAGAATGTTAAAAATCTTTTTGATAGGTATTTGTCTGACTCCAAAACACAACAGGTTTGTAATCTCCCCCCCCATACTTGGCTGGAACTGCGGATTTGATTGAAAATTGGGTGATTTTATGTTGGCTGGATTCTTGTAAGTGCTTAATTAGAAAGGGAATAAAATTATTTTGAAAAATCGGATTTTTGCTATTAGGTATCTGCGGAAATGATTGAAATTCATCTCAAACAAGATTTGAAATTTGTGTTTTTTATTGATATTTTTCATTATTTTCGTATAATATAGTGGATTTGGTGGCACTATTTAAGGAAATTGTTTCGCCAAATTAGTTGTAGTATTCAGATGCCGTTTCTAATTTTATATCTATTATCATGGTGCGAGGGTAAGAAAATGAGAAGGGTAATATTAACATCAGTATTATTTCTTGTGTTGTGTGGGGTGGTATCCGGTTACGAGCAAGACATATCCTGGATTCATGGAGAAAATCCACCGTTTCCGAGCAGATATCCGGGCGAACCCACTACTTCAGATCTAATTAATTTCACCGTGCCAACCGACGTTTTTCAGAATCAATGGATTGCTGAGCAGACCTTGGGCGGAATCCCAACGCTTTCTATCGACCCTGTGGACAGAACCGTCGAACTATGGGTTCAAGAGCCAGCTCCTGACATTCCCCTCCCGCTTCTTTCTGACCCGGTGTGCGGCCTCAGAGGTTATTTTGGTCCGCTCGAAGAGGGTAGGTGGCGTTTCTATGTCCATTTCCAGGGCACTATTTGGTTAGACGGCTTTGATGTTGTTCCTACTCCTCTATATCCGATTATTTCCGGCTACGTTCGGAGCGCTGGTGGCTCCGGGATTAGTGATGTGAGTGTGACTTTCAACAATGGTGGCGGCAGCACTACAACTGATAACAGCGGCTATTACGCTAAGAGTGTCCCGGATGGCTGGTCCGGGATGGCCATGCCAAGCAAGAGCAATTATAGCTTCAGCCCGCTATATAGGTCATACGTTAATATAACCTCAAGTATATCAGGCCAGGATTATAGGGATTTTGGAGCGCTACCGCCAAGAAAAGGACGAATCAAGTTCATAGGAACAGCTGTTAAGGCTGATGAGCAAGACGGTGAGCTGGTTGGTCACAGTCGTTACTACGTTCCGGTTACTATTGATGAAGTTCTCGAGGATGCAGATAATTTGTTAGACGATGTAGTGAACGTAACCGTATGTTATGACGAGCCGTTAGATATTCAGCCGGATTTATACGGAAAGGTCAACGTTTATGGTTATTACTGGAAAGATGACGGTCCACTCCAATATCGCGGGCGAGTAGATGCATCTCACAACCCATACTATATTATTCGTCTGGGCGATGTCTCAGGCAACGGAACAGTCTCATACGACGATGCTTCCTTGGCTGCTCAGTATGGGGAAGGTCATTTGGATTTGGCACCGGAACAGATCTGGGCGGCTGACGTAGATGGTAATGGACAAGTCAATGATTATGATGAAGATTTGATTTTGCAGTATGCTGCCGGGTTGATTGAAAGATTTCCCGCAGATGATGAGGCGCTTGATTATTTTACTGAGCAGTTTTCATCCGGTACCGATACCTTTGACCTGTCGAACAAATCAATAATGTTCACTCCCACTAAAGACGGTACTTTCTATAGTGCTCATCTTAAAAAGATTACACAATTACCGACCGACCCTGCTGGAGGTACGGACTTGGGGATGGGCGATGACAATTACGAGTTTGTGAGGTTAAGTAACCAAGCTACAGTGTCTATCTTTGGCAGCAGCTTTTCGAGCTTCTATGCCGGCAGCAACGGTTACATAACCTTTACCGAAGGAGATAACGACTATTCTGAAACTTTTTC
>JBDRTM010000376.1:0-3443 GCA_043824065.1 Planctomycetota bacterium
TGGGTCGCTTTTCCTCGAGCATCCAACGTCGAGCTTCCAGTCCGATACCAGCTTCGACACCGACAAACAAGCTTCTACAACTGGGCAACTTTAGCTCACTTTAGGCACTGTAGAATTCAGAGGAATGAGAAATGAGTGAAATGTTTGTCGGCATTGATTTAGGCGGAACGAATATCAAGATTGGCTTATTTGATTCTGAGCTAAAGCTTATCAGCAAGACATCCGTGGCCACCAAAGTGGATATGGGGCCGGAGGTTGTCATTGACAAGATGGCCCAGACCGCCAAGAAACTTCTTGCCGAGGCCGGTCTTTCTACGCAGGACGTGGCCGCGGTCGGGATAGGAACTCCGGGGCCGGCCAAATACAGCGAGGGTATAATAATAAAGTCCACCAATATGCCGACATTCAAAAACGTACCCATCTGTCGAATGCTCAATGAAAGGCTCGGGGCACCGGTTGTCTTTGATAACGATGCAAATGTTGCCTGCTGGGGCGAATATGCCGTCGGGGCCGGTAAGGGTGTCAAAGATATGGTCTTTTTCACGCTCGGTACAGGAATAGGCGGCGGGATTATCAGTAACGGTGAGCTGGTGCACGGATGCGATGAAAATGGAGCAGAACTGGGGCATATGGTAATATACCCGGACGGCAGAAAATGCAACTGCGGCCAAAAAGGCTGTGTGGAGGCGTATGCATCCGCCGACTCGACGGCAAGGAGAGCACGCGAGGCCATCGAGGCCGGGGCAGAATCCAGTCTTAAAAAAGTGTTAGATGAAAAGGGGCAAATAACCAGCAAGGACATTTACGAACATTTAGCTAACGGTGATGAATTAGCCAAAGAGATAACTGACGGGACAGCTAAAGCACTTGCAATTACCTGTATAAATATGCTGCATACCACAGAGCCGAAGCGAATAATTTTTACCGGGGGAATGATAGCTGCCGGCGATGTGTTGTTGAACCGTATAAAGGACTTCTTTAACGAGCATATCTGGACATTGAAAAAAGAGATGGTCGAGATATGTTTTGCCACCCTCGGTGAAGACGCCGGTATAATCGGCGCCGCTGCACTTGCCCAGCACGCAAAACAACAAGGCAAGCTCTTTTAACAGGATTTGCAATTGTTCACGCGTTACAAACAGTTAATTTGTCCTGAAAGTAAAAATTTATAGTTCAACTGCAAAAAATATTGGTTGATTAACACATGATTATAAAAGGATTTATCGCTTTTTAGGCACCAGCATAATGTCATAAGTGGGCGGCACCGTTGAAGATACCGCCCTATGCTGTATGCCACCATCAGGGCGCTCGGGTCGCTTCGGCGCGTTGCCCTACCCTCCCCGATGGCGGTGGCATTATACCCATTCATGCTGTTGCCTTGAAGCGTTAAATCCAAAAGATTTGCAGGGTTTATTTCTTATCAGCCCACCAACTTTTTTGCAGTTGAACCAAAGTGGATGTAGTCCCTCTAAGCTCGCTCAAGGAAGAAGTAAAGCCCTACGTCCTCAGGGAGGCCGTTTATCTATGAGGGATAAGCTGATACACTTTTACTTCGGAGTAAACTACGAACTCCTCTGGCAAACCATTAGGAACAGAATCCCTGAAATCAAACCTGTGATACGTCAAATCCTTCAGGACCTTACGAAATAGACGAACAGCTCAAGACCAAAGTTACCAAGAGCTTCTAACAAAATGAATGTTTGCTCTTATCGTCATGCTGAGCAAAAATAGCCTTTAGCCCTGAGCGAAGTCGAAGGGGAAGCATCTGGCGTTAGAAAAGAATTAGAGATTCTTCGCTACACTCCGTTCCGCTCAGAATGACATTCAGGTTATTCGGTGAAGACGCGGGTATAATAGGCGCCGCTGCACTTGCCCGGCACGCAAAACAACAGGGCAAGTTAAAATAAGTTACAGGCAGCACATTCCATCGGTATCATCACCTTTTTCGGCTATGTGGAGTTTCTATTTTTTCCTGTCCAATATTTCCGGAGGTGTTTTGCTTTGAGACAATTGGCTGTTTGCCATTAGCAAGCTCATAAGTATCATTGGCAATGGCGGCTTGTTCGTTTGTGGGGATTACAAAAACTTTGACCTTACTGTCTTTGGTATTGATTTCAGCTTCTTTTGCGATTGCGGTCTGGTTCGCTGCGTAATCAAGCTGCACGCCTATTTGGGTAACGGCGTTGCATATTTTCTCACGCAAAAAGACGGCATTTTCCCCTATTCCACCGGTGAAAACCACAGCATCGACGGTATCCAGAACAGCGGCATAGGCGCCGATGTATTTTTTAATACGGTAGCAAAAAACATCGATAGCAAGTTTTGCCCGGGCATTACCTTTTTTTGCGAACTCTTCAAGGTTTCTCATGTCATTCGAGATGCCCGATAAGCCGAGCAGACCGCTTTGCTTGTTGCAAAGGGTTTTCAGCGCCTTTGCACCGTAGCCTTTATCAGCAAGGTAAAAGAGGATAGCCGGGTCAAGATCGCCCGAGCGCGTTCCCATAGGTACACCTTCCAAAGGCGTAAGCCCCATAGAGGTGTCAATTGACTCGCCTTGCTTTACGGCAGTAACGGAGCAGCCGTTCCCAAGATGGCAGGTAATGGCGTTGATATCGTATTTTCCTTTGCCCATTATGGCAGCGGCACGGCGGGCAACATATCTGTGAGAGATTCCGTGAAAGCCGTACCTGCGAATGCCGTACTTTTCATAAAGCTCATACGGCAAAGCATACATATAGGCAACTTTCGGAATGGTGGCGTGAAATGCGGTATCGAAGCAGGCGACCTGTTTTGCGTTGGGGAGATTGCGCTGTGCAGCCAGGATACCCGCAAGATTCGGCGGATTGTGCAGAGGTGCGAGGTCCGCAAACTTTTCGATTGAGGCAATTACCTTTTCGTCAATGATTACAGAGCCGGTGAACTCTTCGCCTCCGTGAACGACCCTGTGGCCGACGGCACCAATTTCAGATATCCGCTGCAAAACTCCCACTTCTTTGTCGGCGAGCGTTTCCAATATAAGCTCCATCGCCTTTCCGACATCTTCGGCCTTTGTTGACAGCGTGTAGGTTTTGTCGTGAAAAAAGTGGGAAAGTTCGGAGGTTTCCTCTCCGATTCTTTCGACGAGCCCATGGGCGAGAACTTCCGCCTGGGGCATTTGGTACAGGTAATACTTGACCGAGGAACTACCTGCATTTATGACGAGTACTTTCATTGCCGGTGCTATCCTTTCAAAAGATGGTTAATTGGTGAGTAGTTAATTGGTGAGTGGTTAATTAGTTCCTGTTGCAGAAAGCAAAAACCTACGATGTCACCCCTGCGAAAGCAGGGGTCCAGAGCGAAAAAGCTGGATTCCCGCTTCCGCGGGAATGACAAATACTGTTTCCGCAACAGTAACTAATTAGTGAGTAGTTAATTGGTGAACTGAATACTCACTACCCACCACT
>JBDRTM010000377.1:0-3123 GCA_043824065.1 Planctomycetota bacterium
CGCACAAATGGCTACCGCCCTGATGGGCGTGCTGTGCTTCATCGACGACTACACCAACGCCATAATTGTCGGCTCGATGATGCAGCCAATCACCGACCGCTTCCGCGTCAGCCGGGAAAAACTTGCCTTTCTTGTCGATGCTACGAGCGCGCCTATCGCGGGACTCGCAGTCATCAGCACCTGGATCGCCTATGAAGTGGGTCTTCTCACCCAAATCGCAGAGGAGCTGGAAATTGGCAGGAGCGGATATTCGCTGTTCTTCGACGCCCTGAGTTTTCGCTTCTACTGTTTGTTGATGATTGCTTTTGTCTTTTTGCATATCATTCTGGGCCGGGACTTCGGTCCGATGAAAACTGCGGAAGACTCGGCTAAGGCAAAAGGTCCCGGCGAAAACAGCCAAGCCGGCCCATCCCAAAACGCTCCTGATTCGAGTCCACCAGCCGTCGCGCAGCAATCCTCCCGGGCAATCAAGGCCCTTGTACCACTGGGTGGACTTATTTTGTTTCATATCACCGGGCTTTGGCTCGATGGCGGCGGACCGGCCAGACTCAGAGAAGGTGGTTCACTCTTCAGCTTGCTTTACTGGCGCGACGTTATTAGTGCCGCCGAGAACACCCACCTTATTCTCGACTTCGCAGCGCTCTTCGGCCTGGCATTGGCCTTATTATGCTCGCAGCTCTTCGGGTCGCTGAGTATGCCCGTCATAAGCAATTGCTTCAAGCGAGGCGTCAAGCGGGCTATGATACCCTTCGTCATACTTATTCTCGCCTGGTCGCTCAAGAATTGCTGCGACAGCCTGAAAACCGGAGAGTTCCTGATAACAATTCTGGCCGGCAGAGTCTCACCTCATTGGTTTCCCCCGGCAGTTTTTCTCGTTGCCTCCGTGACCTCATTTGCCACAGGCACAAGCTACGGAACGATGGCCATCCTCATCCCCACTGCCATTCCAGTCGCCTTCGCACTTGACGGGAACAGCTACGGCCTGACCACAATGATAAGCCTCGGTGCAGTCCTGGACGGCGCAATCTTCGGCGACCACTGCTCGCCCATCTCCGACACGACAATTATGAGCTCTATCGCCAGTTCCTGCGACCTCATAGAGCACGTCCGCACCCAACTGCCCTACAGTCTGTTTGTCGCCGTACTGGCTTTGCTCTTCGCTTACCTTCCCAGTGCTCTCGGCCTTACGCCGGGATGGAGCTTCGTCCTGGCAATATCAGTTATGGCATGCTTTTTCGTCGCTCTCGCTCGACGCAGGAAGGCACAGCCGTGCTGAATGTACAAGTTTGTATATACTTGCTCACAATTTTCACCAGGACACGAAGCCGTTTGGAATACATTCTTCACCCTGAGCGGAGCCTGCCCTGAGTAGAATCGAAGGGGTCGAAGGGCTAAATTCTGCCTTTATCCTTTTTTCTTTCCAATTCTCTAATCTCTAATTCTCTAATCACTGCCTTTATCTTGAGCCAAGCGAATGAAGTGGATGGGAAAAATCATCCAACTTTAGCTCACTCCTCACTAACGAGAATCCAGTATCGAGCATCCAGCATCCAGTATTAGCTCACTTTAGGCACTTTAGCTCACTTTAGGCACTTTAGTTCACTTTAGGCACTTTAGCTCACTTTAGCCTATTTTCGGTTAAAGTGTGATTGCGCCGCTGCCGATAATAAAATAAGTTCAAAAAACGATTTTTTCTCCCCTCCGGAAAACATCGGGTGGCGATTTGTTGCTCGATGTTTTCTTTTTTGTACACCCACCTGATGAATTACCATTTCGGCCTTCCAAGCGTACAGCTCACAAAGACCACCAGAAATAGATTAGTCAGGGTCCACCAAGTACTGCAAAACCGCTCGCTTTTCTTCGGCTGTCATTTTCTGGCCGTATTTGTGAATGTATATGTCCCAAGTTTCTTTGTCGTGGCGGCTCGGTTCAATTATACTGTGGCACGATGAGCACTTTGCGCGGTACAACATCTCGCCATAACTCATTTGCACCGCCATATTTTGACATCCGTACACTAACGCCAAAAGTCCGATTGTTCCAAGCAGCCACAGTGATAACTTCTTGCCCATTATCACAACCTTCTTAACTCAAACTGACCGATTTATGATTGAATATTAATAATAACTGTTCCTTCGCCTTGCTCAAGGACAGGTTTATTGACAATAACATAGGATGGTTTGTCATTCCTTCGCTTCGCTCAAGGACAAGTCTGAACGAAGTGAAGAATCTCTTCCTGCACAGGTGTACATTATTTTCATTTGTAGGCCAGATGCTTCCCCTTCGACTTCGCTCAGGGCTAAAGGCTTTTTTTGCTCAGCATGACAGAAAAAACCGGTCAGTTTGAGTAAATACGTTTAAAAATATGCCTCTTCTTTTTTGGATAAGAAGCAAACTCCGACAAATAATAGTACCATCCCTGAAATCTGCATAACTGTAACGCCCTCTCTTAAAATCAAAAAAGCGAAAACGGCCGCAAAAAAAGGCGTTGAAAGCTCCATAGAACAAACCTGAGCAGCCTTAATTCGCTTCATGCTTTCATAATAAAGTATGGTCCCCACCCCAACTATAACACCGATGAGGATTTGATAGATATTGGAAAGAACCAACGAAGATTTGAGCGATAAGTAAACAACAAATATCACCGAGGCGATTAAATATCTATAAAAGGTAACAACGCCGGCATTAAGCTCTCTGAGATATTTTCTCGTTACTATAGCCGTTGTTGCCCAGGCCGCCGTTGCCAACAGCACATAAATATCTCCTGTCGTGCCTAATTTTATCATAAACAGATTTTCCGGTGTCTTCGTTGTAACAAACAAGGCTGCAATTATCATAGTTAATATGCCGATGTAATCAAATCTTGTCAGCTTATCTTCCTTTAATAAAATGAACCCCATCAAAATAACAAAGATTGGCTGCATATGACCGAGCAGGACTGCATTAAGCACGGAGATTTTCGTTAAGGCAAAAAAGTACAACAAATCCCCGATTACCGTCCCGGCTATTGCAATATAAAGAATTTTCGAGAGCTGATTTTTGGTAATCTTAAGCTTTTTTCTTCCTGTTAAAAAAACGTATAAAAGTGCAGTGAAAACAACAACTATCGCCCTGATGGCGGAG
>JBDRTM010000378.1:0-6017 GCA_043824065.1 Planctomycetota bacterium
CCGACGCGCGAAACACGCCGCCCCCCATCTCGCTTTGTTCCGCCTCGAACACTGCATCTCGGATGCTTTTGTCCGAGATGTTCGAATTATTGATTTCGCGCAGAGCGTTGAAGGCAATATCGCGAAGGACATACTGGGATGGACTTTCTCGCATGTTCGAGACCTGCGCCCGGGGGATATAAGTGAAGCCTAGGTTCACCAGCTCCAGCAGGGCCGGAATCTGGCTCATCGATGCTTCATCAAAATCAGGCAGGTTGTATTCGCGATTCATGCATGGTCTCCATCGGCACCGGTGTTTGTCGTCCCGCCTCTGAACTGCGGCAGGCGTATCGTCCCCGTCACCAGATTGTTCAACAGAAACTTCTTCTGATCTTTCAAAATCACCAACTTCCTCTCCAACGCCTCGATCTCCCCATCCGCCGCAGACAGCACAGCTGCAATGGCTTTTTGTTCTTTCATAGGAGCGATAGGAAAAGAATAATTGGAAATGTAACTCCAATCTGCCCGAGGCATTTTTGTTCCGGACGTCACATTGGCTGCACCAATAAATGAGCTTGTTTGAATTAGCCAGAAAATATATTCGTTACACGAAATATTTTGATTGCTCTCTAACACCCATATTTCCGTTGAACACACTCCATCAAAATCAGGCCTCGCATATTTCCTCAAGTACGGACGGAGCTTCCCGAATAAAACATCACCAGATCTGAATACATTTTTTATGCTGCTCTGATCAATCGAAGAAGTCTTTCCAATAATTTTGCCGGTTCTTGGTTCAATATGCTCAAGCTCCAAACACACGCGGTTTTCTTCTAATTTGGGAATATACTTGGACTTCGATATTTGTGCTATGTTACTAAATTCCATATTCTTCCACTCCCCAAAAAATCCCGGCAGGCGTTGTTTGCCGGAAAGGAGCCGCTGCATCAACCCCTCTTTTATATTCCGCTTCTTTTCAATCTTCTTTTCATAATTCCGAATCGCCTTATCCCAACACTCCAACACCCCCGCAATCGCAACCTGTTCGTGGTGAGGAGGGAGGGGAATTCTGAAAGCTCCAAGATTCTGAAAATTCAATCCTTCACGTCCGCCGCCCGCTTGGTTCTCGTACAACTGCTTTCTCACAATTCGACTGTTCAACACGCTTTTGAAGAATCCCGGAGAAAAGTCATCTGCGACGCGGACAATGCAAACATGCTGGTTTACGTTTGCCTCTCCAACTCCACTCGGAAACAGGCAACAGCGCCCAATTGAAGCACCCGTGATGTTAAAGAGTATGTCGTTTACCCTCAGCGCAGAGGCTTTCATCTTCTCGTGCTGAGCTTTTGAAATGAATCGTAGACCGTCTGAGCTGAATGACTCATTCAGGACATTTTGGCTCCGCACAAGTGCCACACCAGTTCTGAGATATGTTGATTCGCCGCCCTTTGGCGTTACTCCACTTCCGATCTTGGAGCAGCACTCTCTCAGCTTTGGACACATCCACTCTCCAGGAATACACCCAATTTTCGTCTTCTTTGATCCCAGCCTATTCTCGCTATTCTGCATTACCGAACACCTTTCTGTCATACTTCAAAGATCTCGTCAGGAGTCCATATCAGGCAGACTGTGGGTTCGTAGTTTCTTAAGAATAGAAGTCTCTCGGAGGTCCTCTTATCGGTGTCTGACGCTGCTCCTCCTCCCGGATGACTGTGCCACGTACCCAGATAAGTCACCTTACCACAGGTCTGTTGTTCTATACGTTTGATTTCCTTCTCCAATCCTTCAATTCCCAAAACGAAGAGTGCCGGTGTCTGCACACTATCTGAAGGCGGGGGGAGAATATCAACCACAACGATGACCTTGGCATTCATGAAGACGCTTCCCAGTAAGACTCCTCCTGTCTCGTTGGGTTGCCCTTTCTGTGCCGCTTCTCGCATCCTGTCAGCTACAACAGATGATAGGCGGACCTCCCAGTTCTTCTCAATGATGGATTGGATTTCAATGCTTTGGGGAATGTTCAACACTTCCGATGATAGATTGCCAACCTCATCGCAACTGGCAAGAACGATTTGGCCATTTCGTGAAAGGCCATCCTCAAGAACGGTCTGTATACGCAAGCTAAAGCTCGCTGCATATAGAGATATTTGTGCATCACTTACGACCAACGTGTATGAGCTACAAGATTGTCCAATAGAGACGCGATTCCTCTGTTGGTCAAAAAGGATTTTACGAACCGACGGATTATCCATCACAAGTCGATAAAGATGAGCCCATAGATCTGTAAGCTGAGTCTCTCGCTGAACACTCTCCAAGAGCAAAATCCCGTGCGCCCCCCCCGTATAAATAGCGGCAGAGATTACCGGCGGGATATCATGTGCCGACATCAAAAAGGACCTGACTTCGAACGAAGCAGACGAGTCGATGATTAGACGAGATTGTGAGAAGTCAGCAGACAAGACGGATGTCTCGACTACTTGCGCAATAGACTTTGCAACTGAGTACATCGCCAACGATAGAAGGCAAGCCTTATTCTGTACACTGGTAAACGTCAATGCGTGTCGAGCGTTGTTGTGTGGAAGAAAAACATCATTATCAACACATAAAAACGGTCCGCTCCCGTTGCGCACCAAGTGCATTCCGATTTTTGATCCCAAGCTACCACATCCAACTAGAGCGATGCTTTTCTTCTCGTCCAAGTTGTGCTTTGAACCTGACATCCGCTTTAAGAGAGAGGGCGTATTTCTTGCGATGTGGGAAAGCATTCCGACCGGAGCATTTGAAACAACTCTTTTCTTATTCTTCTTTCGCTTGGGTTTGTGAATTACGAAGTGTAAGAACTCGTAATTTGTAGAAAAGCCAATAATCTTGCATGGACGAAGGACTGCTAAGACTACAATCATTTTGTCCTCATTGCGTTTATCTTTATCGATTCTTTCCACATAGTCTTTCACGCCAGGAATACCAACATGCGCAGCATAGACATACAGCTCGGAAAGCTGAATAACAGGATTGGGGATATATTGGTCAACTACCCGATGATTTGGAGAAACACAAAAAAGTGCTGTGCACTCTTTTTGTTTATTCTTGTCGCACAGATCCCCAATAACAATTCTTCCATTACGCTCTTCATAACGCATTTCCACGCTTAAGTAGTTATTTTTTTTTAGGCACACAATAGCTTCGTCTGTGTCATATAATATAAATCCTTTCGGATCATCATTTCTCATAGGCTCCCACCCCTGAGAATAATCAAGGAGGGAATCTGAAGCTGCCTTTTCAAGCCAATCAACGAGCTGATTAAGGATGCCATTCATCCACTCTGATTGCTGAAGCAATTCGGTGAGAGATCCATCAAAAATACACGGCGAAACACTCTTGAGGGTAGGATTTATATGAGGGAAGCAACGTGGAAAATCATCTCTCAATGTAATAATGGGTGCTTGAAGCGGGAACTCCTGCGGAAACACGAATGTCACTGGCTCCAGTGGCTTCATACCCAAGGGGGTTACGCCCTGCTCAATGAAGCTGGCAGGCAAACCCACAGATACATCTGCAGTAACCATTACGCAAGTTGAGTTTTTTGAATAGAAAATACTTGACACATTCGAAAACGATGCGTGTTCTCCAATATATTTATGGGCTTTTTCGATCCAGAACTTATCCATGTGGATACGATTCTTTGGTTGACGCAAGAGCAGCAACAGACAACTTTGACTTCTCCTTGATTCCTTTTTTTTGAGGCCCTCCACTCGTCATATTAAACTCAAGAGGCTCCGGTTTTTCAATATTGGGGTATTCGTTTGTGCAATAAAATCTCTCCTTATCAACAATGGTTAGATATTCATCCATAGCTGCTCTACTTGGGGGATCGGAATCATTATTTATAATGGGCTTGCTCTGGGATACAATACATGCACCAATTCTTGCTTGACTTAATGCTAATTTTGCACCAACACACACTTTCGGATTTTCGTCTCTAGTCTGGCTATCGTAAGACAAAGCGTGCCATGAGCAATGATGGGGGGCCTGAAGAATATCGTACTCAAGCTTTTCGGTGTCACTCTTGTACAAATTCCAGAGGATTTCCCAAACAAGACATTCCGCGTCTGCAGCCAGCAACATCTTGTTGTCGTATTCCCCCTCCTTAATCGTCATCTGAATTACAATACTCTGGCGATTCTTGTCATTAAACGCTTCCTCAACTTCGTCTTTCTGCTGATATAATGGGCCAAGGATTCTTCCTTGTAATTTCGATGAGATATCACGGGTGTTGATTCTTGTAAAGACATCTTCAATCTCATAAGTGATGGGCTCTAATCCATCACATTTACCTCCAGGGTCCTTTCCAACAATAATTGCACGGTCCCCTTCGGATTGGATAACACTACTTTCGTTGAATAACTCCACACGGCGTTTCATTTCATTATTGAATGCCTTAGCATCATCACAAAGCTCATAAGAAGCGGATGCCTCCTTCCAAACTCGATGGCTACTCCATAGCTCTTGGATTATAGCTTTAGGGACCTCATCATCATTAGGTTTAGGATAGTCAGAAACTGAGCCAAGATAAAAATACTGTTGAATGCCCTGTAAATGATCCATGTGTCTATGCGTTAAAATGAAAGCATCAACAAATGGTCTTTCTTCAGAATCCAAAGGAAGTCTATCTATTAGCTCTTGGGCGACGTCGCAATGAGAAGCAATTGGTTCATCACCGATACAAGAGTCAACAAGTATAGTGGTATTATATGCATCATTGAGCCTTAAAAGAATTATCCCCCCATTTTTCTCGCCAACTGGAAAGAATGTGACAATTGACTGCTTCATATGTTCTCTCCTATATTTGTTGTTAGGAATTCCGTCAGCAAACACTCAGCATAAGTATTCCCGTAATGGACCATTATTGATTTACTCAGAAACAGCACAGCAACGAAGAAAAATAACATGAAAGAGCTGGCGATGCATACTGGCTTTATCCCTTGAAAACCAGCGTAGATTGCACAAAAGAGAGCGTAAGGGACTGCCAATACCGAACCGCCAATTAGGTTACGACTGAATCCATAGTGAATGTTGTATTGGAGGGTCTTATCACCATCACCAACCTGTTTGCGGACTAAGGCCACAGCGTCGCGTAAAGACTTTTTCGCCTCATCCAAATTCTCTTGCTCTTCGCTCTGAGTGCATAACGTAATAGCAAAATCTTTCTTGATCTTCTCTCGGACCTTGACCTTCATCATTTCTGATAAATAGTCATCAGAAAACAGAAGCATTCTTGAAGCCGGAAAATTTTTCCCGGAATCGAATATCTTTTCTTCAAACAAATGCTTAGCAATACCTCTCTGCACATGAATCAATAACAACACTGCGATCACGCTCATGCTAAAGTTCTCGACGAAAAGAAACCATCTTGCATTGTGAAACATTGAAATCCATATTTCTTCCTTAACAAATCCGGAAAGAATAATGATTGGTAGTGCCGCGATGATCGCGGGCACATATCTCGCTTTAATCTCATAGATACTCAAAAACTTCATTTTATGACCTCGTTTTCATTCTATTTTTTTACTTCTTTATCTCCTTCAATACGTTTCGCCGTTTCTTCCAGCATCTTGATTGATTCGGCTTCGCCGAGCTTTTCTTTGTATTCCCGGCGGCGGGCGGCGAAACGGTCATATTCCTGCTTGGCATGGGTTTCCGCATCGTCCTTACTGATGCCTCCGGCGTGGTCAAGGATGCGCCGTTCATTAAAGGTCAGGAATTTATTCAGCCTGGTTTCCCAATCCTTCATGAATATTTGTTTGCGCCGCAGCGCCTGGTCCTCTGCATAGTCCAGCCACATGACGACGATGCGGTTCAGTTCGTCGATCTCATGCTCACTCAGGTAATTCTTGGCAATGGTCACATCCGTTTTTTGGACCTCGTTCTTCTGCCAACTGGTGAGACCCATGTTTGGAAGCTCGGCTTTGGCACGCGACTGAATAAGCTCTGCAGCGGTCATACCGGTTGCGGCAAAGTGGAGCTTGTTCTGGATGATA
>JBDRTM010000379.1:0-8768 GCA_043824065.1 Planctomycetota bacterium
ACAGTGTTGGGTACTCTGAGGCGACTTTGACATTGACTTATCCGCGTGACTGGACCGAAAAAGGTGTCAACACGCTGACAATTTGGTTCAGGGGCGATTCGGCTAACGCTGCTGAGACATTGTATGTTGCTCTCAATGGCAATGCGATTGTCACGAATGATAATCCTGATGCAGCGCAGATAACTACCTGGACACAATGGAATATCGACCTGCAGGCATTTGCCGACCAGGGCGTGAACCTGGCCAATGTCAATACGATTGCCCTTGGTCTTGGCAACAGGAACAATCCGGTTGCCGGCGGTTCAGGTACAATGTACTTTGACGATATTCGTCTGTATCCTCCGGCACCGTAAGCCGAGATTTAAGTGGCAATTAAAATTACGCGGTTGACTCCGTTAGATAACGTCTTATTTTTCATATCTAACGGGGTTGATATAGCAGATTTGCATCACTTGTACCTGCGGTTACGCAAGTGCAGGCAATTCGGGGCTTATGCCGGTTGATTCGGTATATGCCCCGTTTGCTTTTGGCTTTAATGTGCAATTACGCTCGATATCCTGAAAACCGGCAATAACAATGCTATAGAAATCGTTCCAATAATACTACCCAGGATTGTTATCATTACCGGTTCTATAAGCGCCATAACGTTCCTGATTGAACCTTCGAGCTTTTTTTCATAGAAGACCGATATTTTATCGCAGACATCACCAAGTTTGCCGCTTTTTTCTCCCGCTTTGAGCATTTGGATAATACCCGGCGCAATCAGTTCACAGCTCGGAGAAATCATAATAGACTCAGACAACTGGTAGCCATCCCGAATCTTTTCGTTCACTCCAGACCAAAGTCGTTTAAAATAGTAATTGTCGCATGAGCCTTGAATCACTACTATAGACTCCAGCAGGTTCACACCCGTATTGACCATTGTCGCCATAATACGCATACTGCGAGTTATTATCGCATCAATAAACATTGTGCCTAATACAGGTGTGTGGATTTTGATGAAATCTATCACCCGCCGGCCGGTTAAAGTCCCTGCCCAGTAATACAATCCCACCGACATCAATATCACAGTTGTCAGGAAAACCGTCATGGCTTGAAAATTCCCTAACATTTTGCTGAAACCAACTAAAACTTGAGTAATTTTTGGCAGTGCAGCCCCCTTTGATTCATAAATCCTCATAAACCTCGGCAAAACAAAAAACATCAAAGTCCCTGTTGCCGCCACGGCCATTAATGCCATTATAAATGGATACGTGAGTGCTCCTTTGATGCGTTTGCGGGTTTCGGATTCGAAGTTCAGATAGCCACTGAGCACGCTAAGCATTTCCGCCATTCTGCCGGACGCTTCCGAGGCCTTCACCATACTGATAAACATTGTATTGAAAACCTTCGGATAGCCGGCTAATGCTTTTGAAAAATTCTCGCCACTTTTGACCGTTTCTGCCACATCCATAATTATCATCTTAAAAGTTCCATACTCAGCCTGCTCTGCAATAGCATCAAGAGCATCGCTAAGTACCACTCCGCTATCAAGCATCACCGACAACTGTGTTGTGAATAGTATAAGCTCTGCCTGCTTGATCTTTGCTCTACAGAGTTGCTGGCGCATCGGTAGCGTCGTTTGTGGCCAGGCCGGGCCATAATCTTTTTGCATCTGTGAGCTCGAATCAGTTTCGACGTCCCTGAAGACCCCAGGACCGTCTATTCCTTGTCCCTGCTTGTTGCCGGCGGGAGGCAACTCCCGGCCTTTCTTTGCAGAATCAAGCTCTTCTGTAGTTTTTGTCGATGAAACAGTCATCTATTATTATCCCGCGTTGCGATTATAGTATTACGCACAGCCAAACATATCAAATTTCTGTCTGCGCTGTTCTCAATACTTCCTCAATAGATATAATTCCCGCTTTTACCTTTTCGATTCCATCCGATTGTAAAGAAGCCATCCCGTTTTCAAGTCCCTTTGCTCTTAATTTCTTTAAGCTCTGCCGCTCATTAATCATTTCCATAATTTCCTCATTCGGCACAAACAGCTCTTGAACGGCAATCCGACCGGCATAGCCGGTGTTCCGGCATTTCTTACAACCTACGCCGCGATAAAATTTCGGGGCCTCTCCGCCTGTTTTTTCAACGACCTTCTTTATGCTCGTCGGCGGCTCATACTCTGTTTTGCAATTCAGACATATCTTTCGCACAAGTCGCTGGGCCAAGACTGCAATCAGCGAAGCACTTACAAGATAAGGGGCCACGCCCAAATCCAGCAAACGTGTTATCGCACCGGGGGCATCATTCGTGTGCAGAGTTGAAAGAACCAGATGACCCGTCAGTGCCGCCTGCACCGCGATATTGGCTGTGGGCTCATCACGAATCTCGCCAACCATTATTATATCCGGGTCCTGCCTTAATAAACTTCGAAGGGCTGTTGAAAATTCAAAACCTGCACCTTCGTTTACCTGGAACTGATTTATACCCTCAATATTGCACTCCACCGGGTCTTCCACCGTGCAGATGTTGACCTCATCGCTGTTTAACTCAACAAGTGCCGCATAAAGAGTGGTATTTTTACCTGAACCGGTCGGACCTGTTACCAAAACTATACCGTTCGGAGACTGCATTACCTGCCTGAACAACTGAAGATTTTCATACGTAAATCCAAGCGACTCAAGACTGAAAAGGACCTTCTGCGGGTCGATAATTCTGATAACCACTTTTTCGCCGAAGTTGCCCGGCATAACTGATACCCGCAAATCGATGGGCCTGCCTTCTACTAAAACATGGATACCACCGTCCTGCGGCAGACGCCTCTGAGCAATGTCCAGCTCTGCCATAATTTTGATACGCGAAACAATCGCAGAATGCATCTGATGAGGTGGACACATCTTCTCGTACAACCTGCCATCGACTCTGTATCGAACCCGCAGTTTCTTATCATCCGGCTCTATATGAATGTCACTGGCATTTTCCCGCACGGCGTTATAAAGCAGATAATTGACCAGCTTTACTACAGGCGATTGGCCGGCCACCTCCTCGAGGTCGCTTATATCCTGCGTAATGTTTTCTATCAGCGTAAAGTCTTCCAGCCCCTCGTCATCCATAATATCGTCAATGACAAAGACGTTGGCCGCCGGCAAATACGTCTGCAGAGTGGCCTTGATGTCCTTGCTCGTCGAACATACTATCTGAACTTTACAGCCGCTTATCCGCTCTATTTCATCTATCAAAAATACGTTGGTCGGCTCACTGACCGCCACTGTGAGCACATCATGAACCTTAAACAGCGGAAGGACGATATATTCTTCGAGAAACTCTCTCGGTAAAATCTCAATCGCCTTGGTGTCGCATATCTTCGGACCAACCTGCGCGTAGGGCACACCATAGGCCTCCGCCAGAGCCGAGGCTATCTGATTCTCCGTACAATAGCCCATCTCCACCAGAAGCTCGCCAAGCAGCTTGCGATGGCCTTTGTCTGTCTGTTCAGTCAGAGCCTTTTCAATCTGCTCGGCAGTTACAACGCCACGCGCAAGTAGTAGCTGCCCAAGCTGCATCTTATTTTTTACAGCTATTTGACTCATACTCGATTCTCAATTCTCGACCCAGCAGCGCTGGGTTCTGATCAAAACCCGCCGTTGGCGGGTCGATGCTCGTATCCCGCCGCTTATAGACTACGAACAATGAACCACGAACTCATTATGCAAAACTCTTTACTGCCTCGGCAAGCTCTGCGTAGTGGTCAAACTCTTTTTCGAGTCGAGTGATTTCCAGGATTCTCAAGCAGTTTTCATCAAGCCCCGCTAATCTAAGCTCACGTTTGTTCTGGTTACAATAGTCATGCGCCCACAACAACTGTTCCAATCCTTCTCCGTCAATAAATCCCATACCGCTCATATCAAGCACCACACCTGCCTTACATTTTGCGATTATGTCAGTGATTGTACGTTGGAACAATTCGGTATCGTCACCACCCAGCTCGCCCTGCAGCTCAACTACCGTAACCTCGTTGTAATCCTGTATCTTGATTTTCATCTGATTAGCGTCCCCACAGCGGCAGCACCATATTCTACAGAATCACTGCTCCCGTAAATTTCGCTGAAACCATTCTGTATAATGTCCCAGAGCTGATAGACATCGCTATCAAGAAATACTCTGCCGACTTTCCTGTCAAACTGCGTACCCAATCCTTTCTCTATCTCTGCAAGCGCTTGTTCCACACTCATTGCATCTCTATAAGTTCGCTTTGAAGTCATTGCGTCAAAACTATCTGCCAATCCGACAATTTTACCCGTCAGCGGTATCTGCTCGTTGACCAAACCTTCAGGATATCCCTTGCCGTCAACTCGCTCGTGGTGGCACAACACACCCGGCACAATATCACGCATCTGTTTTATTTCATGTAAAATACCTGCTCCTATCGATGGATGCTGTTTTATCCGGCTGAATTCCTGCTCAGTCAGCTTGCCATTCTTGCGTAATACCGTTTCCTCTATCCCTATTTTTCCTATATCGTGCAACAGTCCAGCCAAATAAATTATGTGTATTTGTTCTTCATCCAATTGCTCTTGCTCGGATAGCCTTTCAGCAATCCATCGAGAAATAAACGCAACCCTTTCGGAATGGCCGTGTGTGTACTTGTCTTTGGCATCAATACTGCTTGTCAATGCTTTCAGCGAGCCAATGAATAATTCTTTGAGGTCCTTAAACAGCCTGCCATTCTCGATAAACACGGCACATCCACTGGCCACTGAATTAAACAGTTTTACATCCGTGCTGTCGAAATCCTGTTTGCCGATTCTATTTATTGCAATCATCAGCCCCATTACGTAGTTGCCATTCTGAGTTCGCCCTGCAAAGTGAGATTCCGCTTTTTCTTTGCTGTATAAAGGTACCGCAATAATATTTTTTATGTTGCTCGGCCATTCATATTTGAATGCCGAATCCACTTCGCTGTCCAGCAGCGCCTCTTTACCACTGTTTATTTCCTCTATCAATCCACTATGTAAAATAGACGCCGTTTGTTCATCTATATCTATCAATCCCGACCCGGCTGTTACTACCAGCTGCTGCTTGTCATCTATAGACTTCTCTAACAATATTGCGATGCCTTCGACAAAAACAATTTCGGTCAGGCAGTCACAAGCCATCTGGAGAAAGTTGGCATCCGATTCGGTAACCTTCATATTTGTGCTGAGCTTGTGAAGCAGCACCAGCTCTTCGTAGGTCTGCGCCAGCTCAGTGCCAACCATTTCAATTTGTTGCTCAGCTTTTGTCTCGGCTTGAAATTTCTCTACCCAAAGCCTAAGCATTTCCGCTAAATACTCGTTGTCGGCTTGAAGCGGATTAGCATTGCGTATATCGCACCCCCGTTCTTGCTTTCGCAAGAAAGCACGGGGGTTGTGGTACGAGGATTTATCACCTAAGTCAATCAAAGCTGTTCCAATAGTTTCTCCCCCTTTGTTACTGACACGAGCAGATTTCAGAACGGCAGCCAAAACCAAATTTGCATCACCAAATCTCCATACCGGCACGCCGGCGGCGTCGGAACAGCTTTTCTCGCCGTTGTGGTCTAAAGTTTGCCGGCTCAGCTTTATTAACTGTTCCCGGCTGCTCTTGAATCTGCCGCCCTCGCACAGTAAGACAAGTTCGTCTTCGGTATTACAAACTGCAAAATTAGCACCAAACTTATTTATCCTGGCACCAAAGCTATCAAGCCCGCACCGTCCTGATAGGTTTAAACTTTTCCCGACCGTGTCAAACATAGCTTCTTACCGATTATTTTCTACCAATAGTTCTAATATTTTCACTAATCATCAACTGTTTACCATCACTTGCTTCTGGTACAGGACATCTTCGATGTCCCCCAACAGCTCCTTAGGGCTGAACGGCTTGCTCAGACAACCCGATATTCGCAAATCTTCCTGCTGCTCTTTCGGAATTGCAAAGCTTCTGGCAGTCAGCATAATCACTGGTATATCTTTCGTTTCCTGGCGCTGCCGAAGCTTTTCCACAAGTTCCAGTCCTGTCATAACCGGCATTTGATAATCCGTAACAATAATATCCGGCCTCTCCTTGCAGGCCAGCTCAAAGGCCTCGGCACCGTTGTCTGCCGATAGAACCTCATATCCATTATTACGAAGTTTTATCGCTACCACATGAACGATATGTATCTCGTCATCCACCACTAAAACTCTCTTGCCTGTCATTATTTTGCCTCCTCAAAAAACTAACTTACAGCGTGCAGCATTTAGCGCACGATGATCGTTTTACTAAAACAATATTACACGACTCCAACCGCCTGCCTTGTCGCCAGAGGCAGCTCAAAGCCAAAAGTGCTCCCTACACCGACTTGGCTCGTAACGAATACTTTGCCGTCGTGAACCTTTTCAACAATTTGCTTAACAAGGTTAAGCCCCAGGCCCGTCCCTTTGGCCTGCTTTTCGTTGGCAACAACCCTGTAAAACTTATCAAAAACATGTTCGATTTCATCTTCGGGAATACCAACTCCCGTATCAGTTATACTGACCCGTGACAGAGACGCGACTTCGTCAACTTCGATTTCAATCTTTACTGAGCCCCCGGACGGAGTATACTTGACAGCGTTACTTAACAAATTAACTATAACCTCACGAATCATATCCTTGTCCACGTACACCTGGTCGAATACGATCGGCTTTTGCCCAATGACCTCTACATTCTTTTCTCCAGCGTAGCTTCTTATCATTTGTAACTGTTCTTCTACGAGCATTGTCAAGCTGGCCGGCTCCTTATTTACTTTTATAAGGCCTGATTCTATCCGCGAAGTATTTAGGATGTCTTCAATCAGCCGATTCAACCTTTGGGCTTGACTCTGAATCACCGAATAAAACTCTTTTCTTGTTTCTTCATCATCAGCTTCACCATCAGCGAGCATTTCCGCATAGGCTGTGATAGAGGCAAGAGGCGTTTTTAGCTCGTGTGAAACATGATTTACAAAATCATTTTTCATCAGTTGAATTTGCTTCTCACGTGTAATATCGTGCAGCACCGCCACCGCCCCACAAACCTGCTGGTCTTGGTCGTAAACACACGAAACAATGCAATCGAAAGTCTTTAGGGTCCCTTCCTCCAAAAATTCGATGTCCTTTCTCGTTGCCCGTCCCTTACTTTGTCTGCTGTGGCTAAGAAAATCCACAAATTCGCTTTGCTCCGGACCTATTAGCTCGCTGACAGGTTTGTGCTGCGAATTCTTAAAATCAAAATTGAAAAGTCGGCCGGCCGCATCATTTGCCATTAACAGCCTGTCAGACTCATCAATAACGATAACGGCATCACGAATACTGTATATAATCGCCTCAGTGTTTTTCCCCCGTCTTTGTGAAAGTTTAATCTGAAGCTGCAAATCCTTGATTTGCTTTTCGTACTCAGCAGTACGAGCGGTACAACCGGCAAAATGCTCATCAACAGCTTTGTACAATTCGTGTATTTTTGCCATTCTGAACGGAGCGAAGAAGCCCCTATCAGCATCGATGTCACTTGCTTTGTTGCCCTGAACGAGTTTGGCTATGGACGTGACCGTCCCGGCCAGCCTCATCTGGTAACAGCCCAGACAAATCACGCCCACAGCCGCAACAACGTAGCACACCGACACAACGGGTATCCGCTGCTCATAACCGGCGTAGCGCCAACCCTCTTCCGTGCCAGAGTCCTCCGTAAGGAGTCCATAGGACTGCCACTCGGCGAGGCCACCTACAAACAAACTGCACGCCACGATTCCCGTGACTATCGCATATAAGCTTCTTCTGAATCTCAAAACGACAACCCTTTCAATTGACTATTTTCTATTGTCTATTTACTATTGTTACGAACCTAAGAATTCAGCTTCTTGCTTTTCAATAGTCAATATTCAATAATCAATTATCAATTATTCATCTTCTCTGCCACTTGTCCGAGTCTTCACGCTCAATGTTGTCAAGCATAATTCTTTCAATCATGTCCACCTCATCCGGAGTCGTCTCAGCAATAATTCTCTCTTTCAGCCGTATCGCCTCCAAATATGTCGGGCGAGCTTCAAGCACAAATGTCAGCTCTTTCATTGCGGCCTCGGTATCACCTTCAACGTAGAGTTTCGCGGCTTTTGCATAACGGTCTTCCACCAATCTCGCTCTGCCTGCCCACTGCAATTCATCTCTTGCGCCAAATCTCTTACGGCGAACATCGTCTATTCTGGCTGCACTATTCGTCTGTTCCGGTTCTTCTATGATGTGAGGTGTAAGTAGTACTATCACTTCTTGGCGTTGAGTCTCATCTTTCGTACCTCTAAAGAGCCCTCCTACAAGTGGTAAATCTCCCAACAGAGGTATCTGGCTTCGGCTTGTAACCACAACATCTCTAAACAGGCCGCCGATAACAATAGTCTGACCATCTTTGACCATTATGTTGCTCACCATCTCGGTTGAGGCTTCAGAAATTACTTTTCCCCCTTTTTCCTGACTGCTCTTGGCATGAATGTCCATCCGGATGTAGCCGTTGGCTCCGATATAAGGTCTGAACGACAGCTTCGTACCTGTATCGAGAAACTCGACCTTCGAAGTTGAAGCACCACTCTCGGCAACTGTAGTTTGAGATTCGTAGCCAATCTTATCACCTATATAGACCTGTCCGAGCTGCTTATTTACCGCCAGAATCTTGGGATTAGCAAGAATCGTGGTGTCGGTTACGTTTTCCAATGCAGTTATAAATGCCGCAAAATCACCGGATGTAATTCCGACTCTCAGCCCTTTACCTCCGAAATCAGCAAAACC
>JBDRTM010000380.1:0-5483 GCA_043824065.1 Planctomycetota bacterium
ATCAACCTCGGTCTCGTGGACGCCGATTTCAGCAACCATCGCCGCGGTATCAGGCATTGATAAAATCGTTTGTCCCTCGGAAACTGATTCGCCTTCAGCAGTAATTCCGCTGCTCGATCCTCCGCCTCTGCCTCGCATGGACCTATACATGTCGTCGCTGCCGCCGGTACCATATACCACCAGACCCGGAGCCTGTGCTCTAATTGTACAATACTCGATATTCTGTTTTATTTCTTTGACCCTTTTTTCTTGCCAATAAAGCTGTTCCTTGGCCGTACTTAATTTCACCTGGGCCTGGGCCAGTCTTGAACGGCACTGGGCGTAAACCCGCTGTAATTGGCGACCAGCCTCAACGTAGTCACTGAGGTTTTGCTCAGCATTTTTCGGAAAATCATATTCTTTAAATAAAGCCAGAGCCACCTCGGAACTTTCTCTCGCAAATTTACGATTTTGTACAGTTAATTCGTCTCTTTGAAGGTCAAGGTCGGAAACGTAATTTGCATCGTGAAGTTTTCTGGTCCCGGCCAAGTTATCCTCTTCATTTTTTAAGCTACCCTCGGCCAGGACAATGTCATCCTGTAATCTTTTCAACTCCTCCCCGGCAGCCGACCCCTCTAACATATTCGGGTCATTCTTTACTTCCCCAAGAAAGGGGGATATATGTTCCGTTAAGTTCGACTCTTTATTTACATCTTTAACCAGCTTCTCTGCGAGTTCTGCACCTAAATATTTCTGAAGGTCCAACAGGGCAAACCTTACCTTCAATTGAGCGTCCGCAATATCACTTTCATTTTGTATTTCCTGAATGTCATGCGCTTCTGTTGCTGAGGTAACGTTTTCCTGGTCACCGGAAAGTTCCATATCCTCCTGTATCAATCGCTCTTCCAAACCCGAAGCATCCAATTGTACAAGTACCATGTTGGCATCCACATCTTCTTGATTTACATAGGTGCCCGCAGGGACAACACTGAGTATTGTTAACTCTCCCGTTTCCCTTCCTCTTTCGACTTTACATTTGTATTCTATTGATTTATGGGCCCTGATGCTGCCGCCTTCGGTAACGGTGATGGTCAAATTATCACGGCGCACGGTGAAGGTTCCGCCACTCGAAGTGTCTAAGCCTGTATCCCTTCTAATCGCTGCTGCCACTAATCCTGTGACCAGCACTGCCACTACAATAAGCAGCATTATCAACCACCGACGCTTTATGCGTTTCCTAACACGCTGACCTTGATTTTCCGATGCATTTTGATTTTGTTTGTCTTTGTAATTTTTCATTGTGCTCTTTGCTCCCACATTCCATCCGGTTTAACCTGTAGAATACCAACATCCCTAAAGAAGTTCATTTTAGCAATGGTATGCTCGACTAAAGCACCTGTAAGCGCATTTTCGGCCAGAACTAAGTCATCCTCTGTTTCCAGTAAAAGCCGTATTGTACCGCGCCCGTATTCTAATAGTAAATTCTGCTCTTCGACTCGCCTTTCGGCCAATTTTAAGCCGGCTTTTTCAATTCGGTAACTTTCTGCTTTCTCAGTCAGGTCACGATAAGCCTGGCGCACGTCCAATTTGACATTATCAGATTCATCATCATATCCGCGCTGTCGCTGTTCCAGTGTTATCAGCTTCTTTCGATAATCATTACGTTCATCCTTTCGGTCAAAGGGCAAATCGGCAGCAAAAGCAAGACTATAGGCCCCCCGATGGAATTCTAATCTGCTAACTTTGGTTTCCCCGGGTGAGCTTACCTCGGAGCTGCCGATAAGGTCCAGTTGTACGCCAAGATCATCAGCAGCTAATTCAAGTTTGCGTGCCGCATCTTCAATCGCGTCTCTTGTGTTAGCCAGGTCCAGGCGTTGAGCCAATGCAATTTCAATTGCTTCGGCTGCCGTATATTCAGGCTGGCTTATGCCAATTTCTTCCAGCGCTGTCAGCTCATTCTGGTCCAACACGATATTAGCATCGGTTGGTAATGACAACCTTATTTTGAATTCGTCAAGGGCCTGTTCATATCTTTGTTGGGTTTTAACGAGGTTGTTTTCTGTTTTAAGCAATTCCTGCGTTGCCTCATCCGCCTCGGACGATGGTTTTTGACCAACTTCAACCTCCATTTTAAGCTGGTTTGTTGAATCAATCCGTCTTTTATAGCTTGCTTCGGCGATGGTTACTGAGTCCTTTTGCTGCAAGACACGATAGTAACCACTTATAATGCCAACTACAAACGTCTTACGATAGCGGTTGAATGTGCGAATCCGATATAAAACATTTCGCTCGGTTTGAGTCAAATCCTCTTGGGCGTCTTTGCCGGCACCACTACCCAGCAAAGGCACGGTTATATCGCCGCTTAAAACCGAGCCTAATGTAGTTCTTGGGTCACCGGTAAGAAAACGCACCCAATCAATCGCAATACCAGTATTGAATATCACTCCATCGAGAAACAGTTGTGCTTTGTTAACGCCTCCCGATGTTTCAAGGCTTACATCATCTCCATTACTCTTATTGTCTATGTAAGTGCCGTCTATAGTCCCAAACCAGTTTAATGCGTATTTATACCGTTCATCTGTTAAATCAAGTGCCGAAATGTAAAGAGATTCTTTTTGAGTCTGGTAATCCCGATTAAATTTTGTGGCAATTTCAACTGCCCGTTGAAGATTTATAACACCTGATTCTGGTATCATTTCTGCAATTTCAACGTCATTCGGTGATGCCGGGTCATTATAATCACTGACTGTATAATTGGCTTTTAAGCCGAATTCATCCTGCCATTTACTGTCGATAATATTATAAACTTCTTCATCGGCATCGGCTTTATGGTACTCGCGACTGCACGCACCGGCAAAACCAAGGACAACAGCGATACCAAATAACCAGCATAACAACGTCACAGGTCGAAATTTACAGAACATAAAATTCTACTCCAACACACTGCCCATTTGCCTAATGGTATTTTTTCTTCGAATGTAGCTCATTATACGATAAAGTGTTATTAAACAAAGACAATAATCTCCCCCGTAAGTGCTCCCAAGTTTTAATATTTGCCGTAAATTTCACGCTGCAGCTTCCGGTAAAATCTGCACTTTCATCAACTTATATGCCTATACCAAAAAAATCAGGCAAGACCTTTTTGAATTATTAGTCCTATACCACAAGTACAGACGTTTTGGTCTGTAAAAATATTGCAAAAATCTTATAATCTTCACCACGTCGTAATAAAACAACATCTAATTTTGTTGCAAAACGGGGCAATTAAGTGTAAAATCACAGGTTAATCAAAGCTGGCGGCGTAGCCAAGAGGCCTAAGGCGACGGTTTGCAAAACCGTTATTCGCCGGTTCGAATCCGGCCGCCGCCTGTTCTTTCTTATCTCCAATTAAGACTTTTGCATAACCCTAATATCCTCAGTTCATAAGGAAGAAAGATACTATGAAGGTAAACATCGAAAATCGCATTCTGGAACTCCTCGATGGCGATATTACCGAAATGCAGACTGACGCCATCGTCAATGCCGCTAATGCTCGATTGATTTTGGGCAGCGGAGTTGCAGGGGCAATCAGAAGAAAAGGCGGCCCGGAAATCCAGGCCGAATGCGACAAAATAGGAGCCACCTTCGTAGGCGGTGCCGTGATAACAACCGCCGGAAATCTCAAAGCAAAACACGTAATTCACGCTGTTGGGCCTCGAATGGGCGAAGGAAACGAAAATGAAAAATTAAAAAATGCCACCCTGAACTCACTTAAATTAGCCGACGAAAATAATCTTAAAAGCATCTCCTTCCCGGCAATCAGCGCAGGCATCTTCGGCTTTCCTATCGAAAGCTGTGCCGAAATAATGCTCAAAACAACTATCGGTTATCTCAAAGGCCAAACCGGCCTGGAAAAGGTCGTCTTTTGTCTCTTCGGCAACGTTAGTTACAAGGTCTTCGCAAACCAGCTTAAGCAGGAAATCGCAGACTTGTCCTTGAGTGGAGCGAAGGAATGAGGGCTGTGCTGCTAAACAAACATTCGCCAATCGAAGAAAAACCTCTAAAGTTTGTTGATTTACCAACGCCCATCCCAAATGACAATCAAATCCTCGTTAAGGTCTCGGTTTGTGGTGCCTGCCATACCGACCTCGATGAAGTTGAAGGTCGGCTGAAGCCGACAAAGTCGCCAATCGTTCTTGGCCATCAGGTCGTTGGAAAGGTTACTGATAAGGGAAAAGATGTAACAAAATTTGAGATCGGCGACCGTGTGGGAATTACCTGGCTTTATTCGGCTTGTGGAAAATGTGGTTTTTGTCAAATGGGCCATGAGAATCTATGCGAACAGGCAAAATGGACCGGCAAAGACGCCGACGGCGGTTATGCAGAATTTACAGTCATCGGTGAAAATTTCGCTTATCCCATTCCCCAAGAGTTTACGGACCCGCAAGCAGCTCCGCTTTTATGTGCCGGTGTAATCGGTTATCGCACACTGAGACTTGCGGATATAACGGATGGCCAAAAGATTGGCCTATTCGGGTTTGGAGCATCGGCCCACATTGTGATTCAGATAATCAAACATAAGTTCCCCAATAGCCCGGTCTATGTCTTTACGAAAACAGCTCAGCACGCCGAGTTGGCCCAAAGCCTCGGCGCCGTCTGGACAGGCCGCTCCGGTGACCGGCCGCCTGAGAAGCTAAACAAGATTATGGATTTTACACCGGTTGGGGAATGTATCCGGGATGCCCTGAGTGTTCTGGAAAGAGGCGGTCGATTGATTATAAACGCCATTCGCAAAGAAACACCTGTCCCGCCGCTGGAGTATGCAAAATATCTCTGGCTTGAAAAAGAAATAAAGTCTGTTGCCAACGTTACCCGTCAGGATGCAGAAGAATTCTTACCTTTAGCGGCCCGGATACCTATCGTACCTACAATCGAAGAATTCCCCTTAACCCAGGCCAATGAAGTACTCCGCTCCATTAAAAATTCGAAACTTCGTGCCGCTGCCGTCCTGAGGGTCTTCGAATAAAGATTTAAACTTAATCAACCTCAGCTTAGATACGCAGGGGCGGTGATGTTAAGGCTAAAACCAAAATCCTGATACAGTCGGGATTGAAAAGGAAACATCAAACTCCTGTGGTGTGAACGTAAAAGAAATCGAATTGTGCAAAAACCTGCCTGAGGGAAAATTGTTTTTCTCAAACAAATTTAGTATATTTATAGTAGAAAGACTTAGCAGTGTGGTTATGCTAAGGACTGGTAAAGAAATTAGGTTTCGTTTTTGGCTGAGCGAGGACAAGGCTGGCATAATGGAGACCAAATTTAACGTCTTCGCTCACAAACCAAACTCATCAGGAAGGCTGACCGGAGAAGAAACCAAAGGGCAGATATTCAAAGATGCTATCAGAAGAGTGAAGGAAGCTATCATTTTCTATACCGGATTAAAGGACTTTGCCCGCGACCCGGCCAGCGAAGATACTATCGACAAGATTATACGACTCCTGCAAAATGAATGGGTTCGGCGGAGT
>JBDRTM010000381.1:0-2705 GCA_043824065.1 Planctomycetota bacterium
AGCTTTTTCGCTCTGGACCCCTGCTCCCCGCTTTCGCGGGGACAAGTTTACCCCTGCGGAAGCAGGGGCAGGGGTGACATTGTCGGTTTTTATTTTCCGCAACAGATACTAATTAAAAAGCGAGCGCATTGACAATCTCAGTCGGTGTGTTGGGGAGCTGCCGGACTTAGCCGGACTTATGACTAATTATCCCGCGTTTTTTTCCTGCGTTCTGATAACCAGCTCAACAAGATGCCAAGTTCGAATAAGGCATATAGTGGAAAGGCCAGTGTCACCTGTGATATCGGGTCGGGTGGAGTGGCCATAGCAGCTACTACAAATATGCCAAGCAGAACAAATTTTCTTGACTTGCACAACGCCTTGACTGAGACCAAACCTGTTTTGTTTAAAAATAAAATGGCTACCGGGGTCTGAAAAGCAATGCCAAAAACCAGCATCAGCATAGTTATAAAAGATATGTAATTCGCGAAAGTGAAATTGGATCTGACGCCGAGGACTCTCTCGTTGAACTTCACAAGGAAACCAAGCGTGAGCGGCGCTACTACAATTATGAAAAAAAGAGCCCCTATCACAAATAGTGCCGCTGAAAAAGGTGCTGCCAGATGAACATAGCGTTTTTCATTCGGATAAAGTCCGGCGGCGACAAACATCCATATATGATAAAAGACCCACGGTGATGATAGTATCAGACCTGAGACTAAAGCTATTTTTATGTAGCTTATAAATCCCTCGGCAGGGGCAAGTATTTGTAGGCGGGCATCTTCACCCATAACGCCGATATATGGTTTTTCTATAAAGCCGATTATTTTTGAACACACAAAAAGGCAAATGACAGTACCGACTATCAGCCCGGCCAAGGCACGAATCAAGCGCATCCGCAACTCCTCAAGGTGGTCGCCCAGACTCATAGTGCTATCGAGGGGGTCTTGTTTCTTCTTCTTTTTGGTCTTGCCCATTTCAATCCGTAAGGCGAGTCTGAAGAAACTTTCAGCTCTGGCGTGTTAGCTCATAGTCTCGGATTCATCCAACCCGGCGGCGCCCTTGACCTCTTCTACGACATCGTCCTTTACCTTCGTTACTTCACTAACCAAATCATCCTTGGTTTCTTCTACTTCGTGAACTCCCTTCTTGAACTCGGTCAGACTCTTACCCAGACCGCGGGCAATCTCCGGCAGCCGTCTGCCGAATAGAAGAACCGCGATAATAAGAATAATGACAAGCTCAAGAGGACCGGGCGTCCAAAACCCCAGATATTGCATATATTCAGTCATTTTATAGTCTCCTTATTCATCTACCGCAGTATTATAACACCACCTTGGTTGTTTTGTCAATAATAACAATGCACTAAATTTAATTTACACAAACACCAACACAAAGTATAATCCATCCCGGTTTCAGGGTCAATAATAAAAATCTTAGGAAACTCGAATATCGAATATCGAAATCCGAAACAATATCTAATGACCAAAATGACACTTGGTGTCATCCTGAGGCGAAGCCGAAGGATCTGGCCTGCGAATGATGACATTCTTCGCTTCGCTCAGAATGACAGCAAAGCTGTCAGTTTTGAAAATTTGAACATTTGAATTTCGATATTGTTTCCACCGTAAGGTGTCCTGCGGAGAATTTCGGATTTCGTGCTTCGGATTTTCAGATTGGAGTTGGCTATGAGTTCGGTTCCCGGCCTAAATAAACGTCCTCATCTCGGCGCTCGTCGGGGCGGAGCCCGCCGTAGCCCGGAAGGCCGAGGCCGTAGCAGGATCGAATCCGCTATAAGTATCCTTCTATTAACGCTCCTTCTTCTCATCGGCCTGGGGGTATTCATAAGGCAGTTCGATGTGGATATGGGGCGATTCGGCATTGATACAACCACCGCAGACCCATTATCGGAACAAATAGAACCAAACACGCAGGAACCGGCTTTAGACGCTCTGACGCCCAACGGATTCAAAAAGCTCTCAGAAACCGAAACCTATGAGGCTGGAAATCTTTACGAAAAAATTAACGGCAAAGCCCCTCTTTATACCGAATCCGGCTTTGTGAAATTATTTACTCAGCGATTTATTAGTGAACCCCGCCCCTCACAGAGAGGCGTGGGTAAAGACGACGAGAGCTTATGGATGGAGCTTTTTGTTTTTGATATGGCTGCTGTCAGAAATGCGTTTTCCATTTATAGTGTGCAAAAAAGGGCCGACGCCCGGATGCTTGCTTTTGCCAAGCCCCAGCCCTGTTACAAGACCAGTAATGGATTGTATTTCATACACGGCAAGTTCTACGTTGAGTTAATCGGCTCGACCGTATCCACTGCTCTGGATAAAGCAATGGCGGAAATCGCTGTGAAATTCGCAAGCCAGACAATTGTCGATGACGCGAAGATTACCGAGTTTGCTTTGTTTCCAGAGCAAGATTTTATTCCGGGCAGTTTCAAATTATACCTGGCAAACGCCTTTGGATTTGACGGATTCACCGATATTTTTACTTGCCGGTATAAGCTCGGCGACCAGTCAATTACAACATTTCTTAGCAAGCGCCCTGACCCACAGGATGCCCGGACTACCGCCGAAAGCTATTATAATTTCCTGATTGAAAACGACGCTACAGATAAGCCAACAGCCAACAAAACACTTAAAGACATTGGGGCCAAAGTTCTTGATTTCTACGACACCACTGAAATTATTTTTGCAATAGGGCCGTTTATTGGCGGC
>JBDRTM010000382.1:0-4592 GCA_043824065.1 Planctomycetota bacterium
CACGTACAACTCTTAGGGTGCTTCCGGTTCCGGAGCGGGGCGATATAATCGGATATCGTCAAAGTACATCTTACCTGAGCCGCCGGGCTGCGGGTCAGCCTTGTCACCGAAACCGATAGAGATGTCATTGACATCGGTCAGGTCCACGCCGGGGCCGCTGAATCTCTTCAGGTCTATATTCCATTGGGTCCAGTCTTCTATGAGCGCCGCATTGGGGTCGGGGTGGACTACGGTCGCACTTGTGCCGTCACTATTGGCCACAGTGACATACATCGGTTCAGGCTCGTTCCCGATTATGCCAACATCCTGGTCTGTCCACTGCGGTCCAACATCAGTATCCGGAAAGCTGACATTTGAAAACACAGCCTCACACGTCGCATCAACATTATGGCTGGTCAGCGCTAGGCCAATGTACGCAGGCATATCCATCATGACCGAAGCTATATCCAATTGTGTCCAGGTGCTGCCGTCCGCTGAATAATAGGCCCTGACAAGTCCGCCTATAGTACGCTCTAATTTCACCCACTGAGGTGCGGTGATTCCGGCTTCCTTCGTGCTGACGCTGATGCCCCCTGCCGTTTCACGACGTCCGAACCAAACTCCGTTACCGGGCGTGACGGCTACCATGGCATGGCTTGAGTCCGCCTCAAGCGTATCACGAATCATCACGCCTGCCTTGGCCCAGCCGTCCGTGTTCGCCACGCTCTCGATTTTCGCTATAATCGCACCCCGGCACCGGATAGCTCCTTGTAGGCGAAGTGGAGCTGGTCGGACATGTCCCAGATATCGACGCCCGAGGCGGTCATAGTGTAGGTGCCGGGCGGGGCATCTACGAAGCCGCCGACATACGGCGGATAGCCCCTAAACCACAGCGACAACACTTCCACACCTTGCTCTGTCCAATCACGCGGGTAGCTCAATGTCATCCGGACTTCCGAGTAGTTTAAGAAGCCCTGCTTGCTGTTATCGTAGAAATATGGCATTGCCTGCCCGCTTTCGTGAACGATAGTTTCCTCGGTATAAGAATCAGTTGTTTCGTCACCTACAGCCGAGCCGGTACCATTACCTGCATAGAATGGCGGAGCTTCCGGCGTACCATAGCCGAACCCGTCTTTCCACGCATACCATATCTGGTTCTCGCCGGTGTCGTAGTCTTCAAAATCATCTATAAGAAGATAATCCGCCACCGTAAAGCTCCAGACCGGGCCTATGTGCATAGTATTGTCGGCCTCAATCTCATCAATCCGCCAGTAGTAAGTGACTCCCCATTCGAGAGCTTCGGGGAAAATATAGCCGCTGACATCCTGACGGCCCCGATATATGCCTATCGCATCAGTAGTATCGGCAGCGTTTACATCCTCGAAATTGTCCCCAAAGTATAAATCGTGCCGGGCTGCTGTTTGTCCCGCCGTCCAGCTCAGCGAGGTCGCTTCTGCTATGCCCACTATTTCCCCATCCTTCGGTCTCGGTGCCCGAGCCTGTACGGGATTGACTGCAGTTGCCCAGATTGTGGTCATACCGGGATTGGTGAGGTTGTAGTCCATTTGCACTAAGGCCAGAAGACCGTCCGTAGTAAGCTCACCGCTCTTGAGGCCATAGGCCGTAATCCAGCCGTTCTGTACATACCCTTTTATTTGTTCTGTCTTATCCTCTTCGCTTGTTAATACCAGCACACCTCCGGCAATATCCATACTTCCATTCGTCCCGGACAACGGGTCGTCCGGGTCATTCATCACGAGGCCTCCGGTGTAAAGAAATCCGCCGTTAAGGTGCAATTCACTGCCCTGGGAGCCCCCGCGGGGAATTCTCGTATTCGTTGAGACGGTTATCGCCCCGCCGTTGATATAGACCACGCCTTTGCTCGGGTCTTTTCGCCCAAGCTGGAAAGCACTGCAGGTGACGTTACCATCATCGAGAGTGAACATTCCAAATTGCTTCCTGCCTATCCTGAGCAGATTTCCCGCCAACAGGGTCCCGCCGGTCATGTGCAGGTGGACATAGCCCTGACCACCAACAGCATCGTTGCTTAGGATGATCCCCCAACACCTGGCCTCAGTGTCCGCATCAATGATTACCTCAGTGGGGTCGCTTAGCCAATTGATATAGACTGCATCGCCGTCAGTTTCGCCGGCGTCGGGGAGTTTGTTGAGGTCCCAGTTTTCCGGATTGCGCCAGAGAGAATCGCCGCTGCTATTGTCCCAGGAAAAATCATCCGCCAAGGCGTCACCGACCAGGCTCAAAGCCAAAATAAAAGAGACCAGATAAATCAATTTCCCGCACATAATAATCCTCCTTCAAAAGATTAATATATAATTATATTTTGTCCACACCCCAAATACATGGTCTCTACAACGAACATCAATAAACCATGCCCTGACCAAATGGCGTTTCCTTCACAGACTACACTAACACCTACAACAACATTGCGAGCCCGCCTAACCACCCAAGACGGACTCGCAATCTCAAACTTATCAAGCCTGGTATCAACCAAGCCCCCATACCTTGCTTCGCCTGCCCCCGCGTCTTTCGACGCGAGTCGGGGCGGCGGGCAAGAAGCAATGGGGGCCACTTATGACTTCTATGGTACTTATGGTTCCGGCTCCAGCGATGGAGGATACAGACGAATATCGTCAAAGTACATTGTACCTGAACCACCAGCCACTGGATTATTCCTGTTGCCAAGACTGAGGGCAATCGTATTGACATTGACAAGGTTCACACCCTGGTCTGCAAATGCCTGCAGGTCGATATTCCATTCGGTCCACTTATTTATCTGAGCGGCATTAGGATTATCATGAGAGACGACCGCGCTGCCGTTAAGGGCAACATACAATGTCTCGGCAGCGTTATCCGGATCGCCCCTAAACCAAATCGTCAGCGTGTTGACACCATTCTCGGTCCAGTCACGGGGATAAGTCAGCGTCATCTCCACCTCTGAATACTTTAAGACACTGTTGTCGTAGAATAAAGGCATTGCTTGCCTGCCACCGTGAACGATAGTTTCCTCGGTATAAGAAGGAGTGTTTTCGTCGCCAACCATAGAGCCGGTTCCATTACCGGGATAGTCCGGTAAAGTAGGATGCGAGGCATAGCCAAGCCCATCTTTCCACGCCCACCATATCTCGTTGTTGCCAACGTCGTAGTCCTCAAAATCGTCCACAATAAGGAAGTCGGCGGTCGTAAAGCTCCAGAGGTTACCTGCCCACGGACTATCGGGATGAATGTTATTGACCTCATCAACCCGCCAATTGTAAGTGGTATCCCACTCGAGTTTTCCGGGGTCATAGCTCTGGGAACCAAGGTTCCGGCTGCCTTTGTATTCAGGTGAAGCTGTATCGGCATTGCGCACGGCCTCTTGGTCGGTGCCGAAATAGACTTCATGCGAAGCGGCATAATCTCCCGGCGACCAGCTAAGAATCTGTATCTGCTTTACATCCACAGCGCCATTAGACGGTTTCGAGCGGCTGGCCCTGACAGGCAGCGATAGTGCCGCTTGTGGAATGAGCTGCTTCGGCGTGCGGGGACTCGACCAAAGTAATTCAGCAACGGCAACACCGTCGTTATCATAATACTCCATTACAACGCTGTACGTTTGGCCCGCAACGAGGTCAATATTACCGCTATTTTCGGTATTTCCGTGGTCGGTCCAGTTATCAACAAGCTGCTGGCCATCCACCCACAAACGCACACCGTCATTGCTATTAGTGTAGAAGGTGTAGGTCTCGGTAAATGCTGCTTCCACTTCGCCGGTCCATCTGACCGAGAAGTTATCCTCGCCGAGGGTCTCATCCGGTGCGCCGGCCCAGTTAAAGTTGATTTGAGGATCTGTTCGGGTCAGCACAAGATTCATTAAGCTCCCGCCCTGGAAGTAGTCTGCCCGCACACCTCCGCCGGGGCCTGCCGTCGTAAAGCTCCATACATCACCTTTATAGGTGGTGACGGCATCGAACTCATCGACCCGCCAATAGTAAGTCTTACCCAATTCAAGCGGGCCGGGGGTATAGGTTAGAGTTCCCTGAGGAAGTCCTCCGGCAGCATTGTTGACATCGTCAAAATTGTCGCCGAAATATATGGTGTGCAATTTCGCACCGTAACCCCCCGTCCAGCTAAGCTGTGCATCCGGGTCTATGAATTTAGCGCCATCAACGGGCTCGGGTTCATAGGCTTTTTTGGGTGGAACTAAAAAGCTCCAGACATCGCCCTTCCATGGACTATTCGGTTCAGCATCATTAACCTCATCGATTCGCCAGTAGTAAGTTGTGCCTGGAACCAGGCCATCCGGATAAGCAAATCCGGGAAAGCCGGCGACCAAAAACGTTGCGGTTTGGTTGCCCTGGAATGCGCCTTCGGCGCCATCGTTCACATCGTCGAAATTGTCGCCGAAGTACACATCATGCGAGACCGCAAAAGGTCCCGGCAACCAGCCAAGATTCACCCATGTATCCGGATGGAGAGCACCATCAGCCGGAATGGGTCCCCAGGCATAGGGCCATGGCTCGGCTTGCATAATAGCCTGAATCTCTTCCTGTGACATCGGCCGGCCGTAGATACGGACGTCGTCCATTGCGCCTGGGAAGAGCCGGCCAGGAGCT
>JBDRTM010000383.1:0-3562 GCA_043824065.1 Planctomycetota bacterium
TTGCGTATAATGCCGGCTGAAAGGCCTGGATTCCTGCTTTCGCAGGAATGACAATCCAGGCGGTCGGCAGAAGTTGAAATGAATCTATCCTTTGAGCCTCGATAAATTTGTCTATCATTGGTTGTTAGTGTTTATTTGAGGTTTTGTTTTTGCCTGCTCAATTGTCAACGCAGGCAGAGGCAGTCCAAGCAGGGAGTAAAGCACCGAAACCAGGGGCCATATAATAATCTGAAAGCCTCCGAGCAGCAGGAATCCTATAAGTATCAGCATACCAAATCGGGCAAAGTTTCTATACGTTTTGATAGCCGTTGGAGACTTCAAGCCGGCATAGACCATTCTTGAGCCGTCCAAAGGCGGAATGGGAATGAGGTTAAATACGGCCAAGATAAAATTGAACAATATAGCCAGCAGTACAAAATTACCAATGAGCGGCATCGAGCGTAAACGAAGGACGTGGAAGGCAATGGCCAAAATAAGAGCAAGCAATATATTGGCAAGGGGGCCGGCGGCTGCAACTCTAAAAATCTGCTTTTTCGTCAGGAGCGAAAAGTCGATGGGTACAGGCTTTGCCCAGCCAAAATGCACCAGAAGCGGCATAATAATTGTGCCGAAGAGACTAATATGGGCCAAAGGATTCAAAGTCAGGCGTCCCATTCTCTTGGCTGTGTCATCACCATATCGGTAGGCCAACCAGGCATGGGCGTATTCATGAATAGTTAAAGATACAAGAAAAATAGGAAGAACGAACAGATATGTCGAAATTTGGCCACTTAGCATTGTACATGTTACCGTAAAAATAAGATGATTTTTTCTTCACAAGAATGGGCTTTAACCCATCGGCTTATCCAACAATACTTTCGCCACATCCTTGGCAAAGTACGTTATAAGGATATCTGCACCTGCGCGTTTGATGGCGGTAAGGACTTCCAGCATTGTTGCCTTTTCATCCAAAAGTCCCGCGGCGGCGGAGCTCTTTACCATCATATATTCACCGCTGACGTTGTAGGCGGCGAGCGGACAATCAAAACGCTGCCGTGCTCGCGCGATTATATCAAGATACGCAAGGGCCGGCTTTACCATTACAATATCAGCACCTTCTTCTATATCGAGCGCAATCTCAGCCATTGCCTGGTCGCTATTCGGAGGGTCCATCTGGTAGCTTCTGCGGTCGCCGAAGGCTGGGGCCGATTCGGCAGCGTCTCTGAACGGACCGTAAAAAGCAGAGGCATATTTTGCTGCGTAAGACATAATCGCTACGTTCTCAAAGCCGTTCTCTTCGAGCGCTTCACGAATGTAGCCGACCCGGCCATCCATCATATCCGAAGGAGCAACTATATCGGCACCGGCCTGGGCGTGTGAGAGGGCCATCTTTGCCAATAGTTCGCAGGTTTGGTCGTTATCGATTTTGCCGTTCTCTCGACTACGCTCGGGACAAGCTTTGATAACTCCGCAATGGCCGTGGTCGGTGTACTCGCAAAGGCAAACGTCGGTAATAACCAGCAGCTCAGGTGCTGCCTTTTTGATTTCTTTGATAGAGCGCTGGACAACGCCGTCTTCGGCCCAGGCCTGTGAGCCGATATCATCTTTTTTGCCCGGCAGACCGAAAAGCAGCACCGCAGGTATCCTCAGAGAAGCCACTTCAACAGCTTCGGCGGCAATCGTGTCCGGCGAAAAGTGGAAACAATCGGTCATTGTTTTAATCGGGGCTTTGAGGCCTTTGCCTTCCCGGACAAATAACGGATAAACCAAATCATCAACGCTTAAAGCGGTTTGACGCACCAGTCTTCGCATTGAATCGCTGCTGCGCATTCTTCGCATTCTGATTTTTGGAAAGCCCATAATTAACTCCTACAGAAAAATTCGAATATCGAACATCGAAATCCGAAACAAGATGGTAAATTGGTGAGTGGTTAATTGGTGAGTTGAATACTCACTACTCACCACTCACTATTTAACAAGTTATCATTTCGTGCTTCGGATTTCGAATTTCGGATTTAATATATTTATATACCTTTATACGTTTGCTCTATTGCATCAAGTAAGCCATCAAGGGTGTGGTCCGTGGCTGTTACATCAATCCTGAGGCCAAGCGTTTTCAAGCGTTCGGAAGTTACCGGGCCAATTGATGCAACTTTGACGTTAGCGGAATTTACCAGGTCGCTGCGGACTTGTTCGAAGAATCCATTTACCGAAGAAGGACTCGCAAAGGTCAGCCAGTCAATCCGGCCATTGCTGATTTCTTCAATTAGCCAGGTGCATTGGCTTTTTTCTTCCACGGCTGTATAAACAGCTACATCTTGAACTTCAGCTTTGGCTTTGTCCAAAATCTCAACAAGCTCATTTGAGGCAAGCTGTGAGCGCAAAAGCAAAACCTTTTTGCCTCGTAAGCTCGAATAAGCAATTAACTGTTTGCCGAGTTCCTTACCGGTAAAGACACTGGGGACAAAATCCGCTTTTATGCCGAATTGGCTTAGCTTAGCTGCGGTTCCGTTACCTATTGCGGCAATTTTAGCAGAGCCGAAGACCCTGGCATCTTTGCCTAAATCCTGCAAAGTTTCAAAGAATATAGTTACGCCGTTGCCGCTGGTAAAGATTATCCAATCGTATTCGGTTATTTTTGCGAGCGTGCGTAAAAACTCGTTCGTCTCCGTCAGGGGCTTTATTTTTATTGTTGCAAATTTCAGCGGATTACCGCAGCGAGAAATAATCTTAGCTGCAAAATCGGCGTTGCCGACAGTGTCCCGGGTTACGACAATATTTTTGCCGAACAACGGCTTTTTCATAAACCAGCTCAACTGGGTGTTACTGTCTGCGGCGGCGCCGATGACTACGATCGCCGGCGGTTCGATCCCCTGCTGCTTACACTTTTCGCTTATATCATCAAGAGCAGCTTTTACAACTCTCTGAGTTGGGAAAGTAGCATCAGCGATTACAGCCGCCGGTGTATCGGCTCCCATACCATTTTCCATTAGTCGTTCAGCAATAAAGCTTAGATTGCCGATGCCCATATAGAAAACGATGGTGCCGCTGAATTTTGCAAGCAGGTGCCAGTCGATACTGCTATCTCGCTTGCCCTGTTTCTCCTGGCCGGTTACAAAAACCACCTGCGAGCTGTATTCTCTGTCGGTCAGCATGATACCGGCATAGGCAGCGACGGCGATACCGGCGGTTATGCCCGGTACTATTTCAAAACCGATACCCTCTTCAATAAGAACCGCAAGCTCTTCGGCACATCTGCCGAAAATACAAGGGTCGCCGCCTTTTAAGCGCACTACGGTTTGGCCGCCGGAGGTCTTTTCAATCAGCAGCTTGTTAATTTCTTCCTGTGTAACCGAAGCACCGCCAGTGCGTTTGGGCACGTGGATAATCTCGGCGTCGGCGCGGGCAAATCTGAGCAAAGCAGGATTAGCCAATTTATCGTAAATTATACAGTCGGCTTTTTTTAGAACCTCGGCGCCGCGAACGGTAATCAAATCCGCCCGGCCCGGCCCGGCGCCAACCAGATACACAAAACCATTATCCATAGATTTCACCGATTAAGAAAAACGGTACGCACAGCATA
>JBDRTM010000384.1:0-8991 GCA_043824065.1 Planctomycetota bacterium
GTTCATCGCAACCAGGTCGATGCCTATGGTATCGAACCTCCTTATTTTACCGGCTAACTGGACCTTGCTGCCCACGCCGTCGGTGCAGGCCACAAGGACAGGATTCTTGTAATTTCTTTTGAACAGTCTTTCGTCGTAGTCGAGCCGAAACATCCCCGCGAAGGCGTTTCGCGATTCGACAACCCGCGGCCCGAATGTGCTGGCAACCGCCGAGGAAATTTCACGAACCATCTCCTCCCCGGCATCAATACTCACGCCCGACTGTTCATAGCTAATGTATTTACTCATCCTTTGTTGCTCATAGTCTGTATAAATATGAAACTCGAATATTGAAATTCAAAACAACACAAACAATGTTTCGGACATTTGATATTTGAATTTTGAATTTCATTTCTGCTATTCTTCCTCTTCGAACATATGCATCTGGTGGTGTTCCATAGCGAACTTGTTGACCGCGATATCTACCGGTATTTTGTATTTCCCGCTCCAGCACGCGGTACAGTAGTGGTCTTCCGGTAATGTTGCGCAGCCAAGCATTCCTTCAAGCGACATATAGCCGACACTGTCAACTTCAAGGAACTCTTTGATTTGTTCCAAATCGCGATTATTTGCCAGCAGCTCTTCTTTGGTCGGAAAATCAATGCCGTAAAAACAGGGAAACCTGATTGGCGGACAGCTCACTCGCATGTGAATTTGTTCGGCGCCGGCTTGGCGCAACGCCCTAATCTTACCTCTTGTGGTTGTGCCGCGAACGATTGAATCATCAACTACCACAATGCGTTTTCCGCCCACAACTTCGTTTACCACCGCCAGTTTTAGCTTAACCTCCAATTCCCTTATTTTCTGGTCCGGGGAGATAAATGTTCTGCCTATGTAATGACTCCTGACCATTCCCATATCGAAAGGTATTTTACTTTGCTCTGCGTATCCTATCGCTGCCGATGTCCCTGAGTCCGGCACGGGTATTACCACGTCCGCATCGACAGGGTGTTCTATCGCTAATTGTCTTCCGAGTTTTTTTCTGAGCTCGTGCACATTTTCACCGAAAAAAGTGCTGTTCTGTTTGGCAAAATAGACATGCTCGAAGATACAGTGAGCCGGTGTAACAGTGCCCGGCTTAACGAAAAATCTGCTGTCCAGGCCGTTTTTATCCAATCGAACGATTTCGCCGGGCTCGACTTCTCGAATGAACTTTGCCTCTATGGCATCGAGGGCGCACGTCTCACTGGCAACTACGTAAGCGCCTTTTTCGGTTTGGCCTATGCACAAAGGCCTGATGCCGTAAGGGTCACGGGCCGCTTCAATGCGGTCGGCAAATAAAAACAGCAGGCTATATGCCCCCTGAAGATGATTTAGTACATGTGCCAAAGGGTCAGGATTGCTAACGTGGGTTGGCTTGGCGAGTAAATGAGTAATTATCTCAGTATCATTTGTGGTATTAAAGATACTGCCATACGCCTCATATTCGTCCCGCAGCAATATCGCATTTATAAGGTTGCCGTTATGCGCCACCGCCACCTGACCGCGGGAGTACTCGGCCAAAAGCGGCTGACAATTTACAGACCTGCTGGAACCTGTTGTTGAATACCGAACATGGCCGATTGCTATCGGGTTAGACAATTTTTTTAAAACATTTCTGCCGGCGCGGAATACCCTCCTGACCATACCCATACCTGTATAGCACTGGATTAATTCACCGTCACTGGAGGCAATTCCTGCCGACTCCTGGCCACGATGTTGAAGACTGTGTAAGCCGAAATAGGTTTTATGAACCGCTTCGGCGTCACCAAAAATGCCAAAAAGACCGCAGTTTTCTTTTTTTTCTGAAGACATAAACGAATTGTCAATTGTCAAGCGATGATTGTCAATTGAAAACCGCTAAATGAATTGTTTTTTCTAATTAGTTCCTGTTGCGGAAACAGTATTTGTCATTCCCGCGGAAGCGGGAATCCAGTTTTTCGTTCTGGACCCCTGCTCCCCGCTTTCGCGGGGACAAGTTTACCCCTGCGGAAGCAGGGGCAGGGGTGACATCGTCGGTTTTTGTTTTCCGCAACAGATACTAATTAGCTCGGCCAAAAATCTCCGCATTTTGTGTAGTATCACCCTCTGTAGAATTTCTAACCGGCTTTGGGATACATAAATTCAGGTACTCGCCGAACCTTGCCCTCGGCGTTGACGCAGGCCAGCACGCTCGCCCTCAGCTAAGATTGCCCCATCACAGCAGCGCATAAGCTTATAGCTATGCTCAATCTTACTGGCGGTAACCGCTGAGCAATGCGTTTCCAATTGCAGCTTCTCGTCATACATTGCAGGCCGGCGATATTTTATACGCAGCTCGGCTACAACAAACAACACCCCCGCTTCTTCGAGGTCTTTGTATGCCAGTCCATTAGCCCGCAAAAGCTCCGTGCGTCCCATTTCAAACCACACAGGATAGACGCTGTGGTGAATCACTCCGGCCTTGTCTGTTTCGGCGTATCGCGGCACAATGGTTATCGTATGGCTTTGAATAGTCATTCGTTCCGGAAAATCCATCTTACACCCAACAATGCTACAAATATCACAAAACGTTTTCTCGCTGCTAATTAGTTCCTGTTGCGGAAACAGTATTTGTCATTCCCGCGAAAGCGGGAATCCAGCTTTTTCGCTCTGGACCCCTGCTTCCGCAGGGGTGACATCGTCGATTTTCGTTTTCCGCAACAGATACTATTTACAAATTCATCCAATATCTCTCTATCTCCTCCAGCGTTTTACCTTTGGTCTCCGGCACGAACCGCCAGACGAAAGTAACCAGAACAACGCAGAAAATCCCATAAAGCCAAAACGGGAAAGCGTGATGAAACTTCTCAAGCAGCCAGTTATTTTCCTCCATCATGGGAAACGTTTGTGAAACAACGTAGTTTGCCACCCACAGACATACCGTGGCAATAGCCATTGCTCGCCCGCGAATACGGGTCGGAAATATCTCCGACAGAATCACCCAGGTTACCGGGCCCACCGAAAGGGCAAAGCAGGCGATATAACCAAGGATAAATAACAGCACCCACAAATCTGTTTTTTGGACGTATGCCATTAAGCCCATCCCCAGCAGCGAAAGCCCCATCCCCACCGACCCGATCATCATTAATGGCTTTCGCCCCAACCTATCCACCATCCAGATTGCAATAATAGTAAAGGTCAGGTTTACCGTGCCTACCACTACCGTTTGAAGAAGAGCGGCATTGGTATCGGAACCCATCTTCTTGAAAATTTCGGTCCCGAAGTAAAGGAAAACGTTGATACCCGTAACCTGCTGCAAAACAGCTAAAACGATGCCGATGACCAACACAATCTTCATACCCGGCTGAAACAGTTGTTTCAGCGACCCGCTCTCGTGGGCGAGCGCATCCTTGATTTCCAACAGTTCGGTTTTGGCATATACAGCTCCATTAACGCGGGCAAGAATCTCCAGCGCCTCGTTACTGCGGTCTTGTTTGGTCAGCCAGCGGGGACTCTCCGGCACAAAAAACAGCAGCACTAATAACAGTAAAGCCGGCAGTGCCTCCGAGCCGAACATCCACCGCCAGCCGGACTCCTGGTTCCACATCTGGTCGCCCTGAAGGGCGATAAAGTAGTTCACAAAATATACCACCAAAAAACCGGATACAATTGCAAACTGATTGACCGAGACCATCCGCCCGCGAATCCTCGCCGGCGATATCTCCGCGATATACATCGGCGAGGACATCGACGCTGCCCCCACACCCAAACCGCCGATTATCCGGTAAATAATAAAAATGGTAATATCTTTCGGCAGGGCGGTTCCAACCGCTGAGATAAAGAACAAAATCGCGGAAAGAATAAGCACCTTTTTCCGACCAAGCCAGTCGCTGAGCACTCCGGCAATACCCGCCCCGATGGCACATCCAACCAGCGCACAACCTGTCGTCCAGCCGGCCCAGTTTGCATCAAGGACAAAGTGTGCTTTTAAGGGCCCAATCGCCCCATTAATCACCCCTGTATCATAGCCGAACAAAAGCCCGCCCAACGCAGCCACCATACATACGAGCATTACATATACAATGCTGCCTTTTTCTTCGTTTACAAGCGTGTTGCTCATAATATTACTCATTTAACTACTGAAGTTTTGCAAAAGTCTTTTAACAACATAAACCAATTCGTCATTCCGAGCGCAGCCGAGGTCGAAGATCCGCCAAGGCGGGAATCTATCAAAAACGTCATTGCGAGGAGCGCAGCGACGAAGCAATCTCACTCCTCTTTGTCATTCTGAGCGAAAAGAGCCTTTAGCCCTGAGCGCAGCCGAAGGGGAAGAATCTCTTCCTGAATAAACGTACTCGATTTAATTATTCTCCACAATTCTCCAGAGCGTATTTTAAGGCCCAGTCGATAAACGTTGCATGGTTATTATTTTTATATGTCCCATCCGGATTTTTGCATCGCCCCTGGGCCTCTCTTATCTGCCGGACAATCGGGCGTGCTTTATTCCCAATAAACTGTATCTCACGAGCAACGTACAGGACCGTTTCTTCACGCGCATCTTCCAGACCTTCGGCCAGCACCGGCAAGGCATTTTCGCAAAGACCCAGTTTGCACAGTGCCCCGGCTGCCGCAAACCGAACATTTGGACTCGAATCTGCCAGCCGCTCGGTTAGTGCCTCGATGACAGGCGGCGCACCGGAACCGAGGACACTCAGAGCTACGACGGCCCAATAGCGAACCGCACTGTCCGAATCACTTAACAACCTGATTAGCTTCGGAATATTATTTGGTCCTCTTCCAACCAAATCGGCCGCAGCGAGAATCCGCCGTTGAGGATATTTACTAATTTGTCGCGCCATCTCATAAGGCGTCGAACCTTCTGCACGAATATGCATTTCAGCTTCCGACAACAATCCTACATCTCTCGTCTCGACCATCCATTGAAGGTGCACCTTACGCAGTCTCCCAAGAATCTTCCGAAGTGAAGACGAATCTGCCAGATTATTTACTTCATGTGGGTCAGCCGATGTGTCATAAAGCTCCTCAATCGGCTTGGTTGGTGCCCAGTGTAATTTTTGTACACTTGACAGCTTTTCTTCTGCGACCGCTCTGCGCAGCTCCTGCATAATCTCAGCCCTGTCCGGATATTCGTTCGGCTGCACATATGGCAAATGCGGCATATAATTGCGAATGTACTTGTAGCGCTTATCACGCACGCAGCGCGACATTTCGTATGCCTCGTCAACTCGGCTGGCCGCTCCAAAGACATATTCTCGCGGCGGCCCCGCCCAGGCACCAAGAAACGCCCGGCCCTGCATATAACCCGGTATCGACAATCCAGCTAAGCTCAAAACCGTCGGTGCAAAATCAACAAAACTAACCAATCTGTCGGTCCTCCTGCCTGCTTTAAGCGGAGAAAGGTGCCGATACCGTTCAGGAAAACGAATAATTAACGGGACATTAAGACCGGAATCATAAAGTGTTCTTTTGAATCGAGGAATACCCATGCCGTGGTCTGAAAAAAAGAATACTATTGTATTATCAGCCAAACCGTCGGCCTCAAGCTGGCTGAGTAAATCACTTACCTGCTTGTCCATAAAAGTAATCAGGTTGTAATAACGGCTCCAGATTTTCCGAACAAACTCAGTATCAGGATAGTAGGGTGGAAGAGGAATTTGCTCATCGTCATGGCGTTCTTCGGGTTTAAGCTTCGAGGTGTACTTGTCAAAAAACTCCTCATCGGAACCGTTAATTTGCCCCTGGTGTGTTGATGTGAAATTAAAAACACTAAAAAACGGCTGATCGGGTTTACGCCTTCGCCAATGGGCCGTTTGGCTCGACTCGTCCCAGACATTTACATCGGTGAAGTTATAATCCTTTTTGTAATTGTTTGAACAGTAGTATCCGTCTGACCGAAGATATTCCGGAAAACACTTGATTCGTTCGGGCAATATTATGTCGGAACGCAAATGTTGCGTACCGGTAGAAGTTGCATACACCCCTGTTACCAAACATGAACGGGCCGGTGCACATACCGGAGCGGTCGCAAATGCCTTCGTATATAGCACGCTTTCCCTGGCCAACTTGTCGATATTCGGCGTTTTCGCGTAACTGTCACCATAGCAGCCCAAGTAAGGACTGATGTCCTCGCACGTAATCCAGAGGATATTAGGTTTGTCTTTAGATACTCTATGTGCCGTTCTTCTTACAGCAGTAGCGCACCCTGAAACAGTAAAGCCTGATGCGCATAATCCCATTGCTTTAAGAAAACTCCGACGTGTGCTCTTGTTCGTGTCCATTTTTAGTCCTCCAAAGTTACACTAATAAATTCATAACTATTTATTGCCTGCAGGCACTACCTTGAAGTCTCGCAGACTTCGAACTAACGCACTATTTGCTCCAACTAATTCTGCAACGAGCTGATATTCTCCCTCCTGTTTCGGAAACTTTTGTTCAAACGTCAATATTTCTCTCCCCAGGGAACCAACGGTGCAATTGCTCGCCTGCTCAGCAATGGTTTGAGCACCGCGCACAATTCGCAGGTGAACGGTTCCTTTCCACTTACGATGCAGGTCATTTATCACAAAGACCTTGAGCTGGCGCTCTGTTCCGCCGGCAAGCTCCTCGTCCCAGAAATCAATCATCAACCCCACCGGCGAAAAGGCATCACGGACATACTGCTCGAAATAAGGCTCAAACGCGAGTTTTTCCAAGTCGATGAAATGATCGCTTGTCGCACCACCTTGGGGCCTGGGCTTATCACCAGGTCGCGAATAACCCAATCCACAGAAGTGCAGCACACCGGCACATTCACGATGACACCGCCAAAACTCGGTAAGGGCCGCTAAATAACGAGCATAAAGCAAACGCCGCTGAGCTACGGTCGAATTTGGCCCGAGCAAATTTTCATACACCTTATCTGTTAAGCATGTTGTCGTACCGTCACGATTAAGCCACAACCACGCATACTCATTGATTATAATTGGAAGCTTATAATCTTTCTGGGCGTCTCTTAAACGGGGTCTGCCGGAGGTATTGGCCAAATCTGACAAATGAAAATCTCCTCTACCCCATTGAATCTTGCTAAACAGATACGGATGGGATTCAAGGTAGTCGGCGTCACTCTCAGGCACCGCCCAGCCGTTATCCCATGGACGATTCGACAAATCCAGATGCCGTACCGCGGCAATAGCCTTACCGGTCTCCTCGGTAACGCTCTCGTTCTGTGCATCCCAGATTACCACGCACGGATGGTTCCATCGCTCGCGCATCCACTCGGTATATTCCGGAATGATTTTTTCGCTTATGGGATTTTCCGGTGCTTTACTGAGCAGCCAGATGGGAAACTCATCCTGAATCAAAAAGCCCTCTTCATCAGCAATTTCGTACCAAATCTCCGGCGGAAAACCGATACAGTACCGAATCGAATTCCAGTGCATACTTTTGAATTTCCGATGAAGCCGGCGTACCCATTCTTTTCGCCAGGGCTTGTCACCTCGCTCGGCATCCTCAAAAAACCGATATGCGCAAACGTTAGTCCCCCGCATGAAATAGGGCTTGCCGTTTAAGACTGCCCGCCCCGATTCCTTATCAAATCTAAACGACCGCATTCCAAACCTAACCTGCACACAATCGCCGCCCGTTTCCAGCTTCAATTCATATAGAAAAGGATTCTCAGGAGTCCACAGCTTGCAGTCTTCTATTGGAATACTAACGTCAAGCTTTGTCATTTTGCCATCCGAAAAAGCAATGCCAGAGTCCTTTACTGCGCCGATGAGCTTGCCTGTACTCACTTCTGTTACTTCGTATGCGATTGAAGCGTGTCCCGACCTGGCGGGCCATTGCACCTCCGTTACAACCCTCACCTTGTCTGTTGAAATGTCCGGAGCGGTTTGCACATTCACTATATACGGCTTGCCAGTCAAAATCAGTTTCACAGAGTCATATATGCCCGGGATGTACAGATATTTTTCAAAGTCCCAGCCGGTCGGCATACCTTCCGGCAAACATTCCCGGTCAGCACCAACACGTATGATTAGTTCGTTTCGTTCGCCTGAACCTTTAAGTAATCTCTTTACGTCCAGCAGAGCAGGCGTAAAGCACGGAAGATGCTCGCCAACAAAATTACCGTTTAGAAATACTTTAGTACCATATTTTGCTTTGTGAATCTTCAAAATCGCAACAGCTGGAATCCGTCCTTCGATGGTGAATGTGCGCCGATACCAGAATGCCTGACGTTTTTCACTTTTCTTGCCGACTTCGTCAAAAGAAGGCTCTGCCATATCAACCAGTCCCGGCACCGGCACCTTGTGCTCGAAACTTCTCGGAACCGAATCCATACCCCCTTCAGCGATTTCCCATCTCCCATCCAGGCTGATTATCCGCCTTGAGCCGGTATTCTCTGCACAATATGCTGTGTAAGTGCTAAAGAACAAACTCAATGTGATTAACGACAATATTATGCTTGCTCGGTACGATTGTTTTCTACTTTTCATAATTTTTGTCCCCTACACCTTCTTGCCGTGCTGTGCTCGTCGCAGCAGGTCTCCCTAATGCCTCAAACATCGCCAGCACGTTTTCAACCGGCGTATTGCATTGAATATTGTGAACAGTGCTGAATACAAAACCTTTCTTTGCGTTGAATATCTGCACCCGTTCAGTAACCTGCCGGCGTACCTGCTCGGGCTTACCAAACGGCAGCGTCTGTTGCGTATCCACACCCCCGCCCCAGAAAACTATTCTGCCCCCGTATCTATCAACTAAAAGTTGTGGGTCCATACCCTTGGCTGAGGTCTGAATGGGATTGAGAATATCGAAGCCGGCCTCGATGAATCCCTCAATCAACGGCTCACAGCCCCCACAGCAGTGTTTCATTGTCTTCCATTCGGTGTGGGTGTGGATCCAGTCGTTGAGCTTTCTGCTGAATGGCAGATAAAGTTCCCTATATGTATCCGGGCCGCAGAATAGTGTATTTTGTGCCGCCAGGTCTGTCCCGTCCAGCCATACAGCATG
>JBDRTM010000385.1:0-2175 GCA_043824065.1 Planctomycetota bacterium
TACAAAATCCATCTGGGTCTATCCCCTCGTCAAAGACTTCCAACTCAAGCTCTGCGATTGACATATATGAACCCAAAAACCCATTGCAGGAGAACACAGAGACAGTGACCTGAATATCGCCCGGACTTATTGAGAAGTTACTCTTTTTGGCACATAAGTGCCTGATTTCCTTAAATGCCGTTGGTGAGCCGAAATTAAGGTTCCATCTTTTTAATGCGCCCTTTAGAAAATAATACTTACCGCCCGCTTCGCTAGAGCCGCTGAGAGCGCTGAGTATTTGTTTATAGTATTTTCCCCTGAGAGGGGGGAAAATACTATGCAGCAAGCCCGCCACACAGACGGCGGACAAGCCCTTCGGGAAAAAGCAAATCCCTTTATCAGAATTTCCCTCTCAGAAATTCTGATAAAATGTCTTTCTCGGCGTTCTTTGCGGCTTTGCGGTGAAATGGTTTTTGGACAAGAATGCGTCGGAAATCTCTCCATGGAGATGGGAGATCTGGACGACAACCTCCGGGTCAAACGAAAGGACGGTTTAATAATGGATTGGAAAAAAACCACCTGTATTTTATGCGCAAATCTCTGTGGCCTTGAAGTGCGGGTCGAGAACAATCGTATAGTCAAAGTTCGTGGGGATAAGGACAATCCTCGCAGCCAGGGCTATGCCTGCCGTAAGGGATTGAACATCATGTATCATCAGCATCATGCCGATCGGCTTATGCATCCACTTAAAAAGGTCGGAGACACTTTTGAGCGAATATCATGGGACCAGGCCATCGGCGAAGTCGCCGAAAGACTCTCCGCCATAGTAAACAAAACCGGGCCGCGCTCTTTTGCCTTGATGGGGGGCGGTTCAATCGGCTGCGCATCGCAGGGTATATTTGCTCTTAACCTGCTTCGAGGCCTGGGTTCGCAATACTTTTATAACGCCTTAGCTCAAGAGCTGACCGGCAGGTATTGGGCGGATGGAAAAACTTACGGCAGTCAAGGCCTTCATGCCAAACCTCACCTCGATGAAACTGATATGCTGCTGGTTTTTGGGTGGAATCCGATGATGAGCCATCATACACATCAGGCGCGCCGTGTGCTTACCAGATTCGGCAAGGACCCTGATAGACTGCTTGTGGTCGTCGACCCGCGCATTTCGGAAACGGCCAAAATCGCTGATATCCATCTGCCCATCAAACCGGGTACGGATGCCCTTTTGTACCGGGCCATGATTTCTATTATCCTTAACGAAGGATGGCACGACCAGGAATACATAGAAAAACACGTCAGCGGCTTTGAAACTATCCGTTCTTTTTTTATTGATTTTGATGCAAAAGCAGCCATAAAAGTTTGTGAACTGAATTATAACAAAGTGAGAGAGGTCTGCCATCTGTTTGCGACACGAAAGTCCTCCCATCAAAGCGATCTAGGTGTTCTCATGAACCGGCACAGCACACTCGTCTCTTATCTTGAAACCGTTCTCAGGGCTGTCTGTGGACGAATCGGGGTTGAAGGCGGAAATATCTTTCCAGTTAGCTTGCGTGGTGGCGTGCGTAAGCGAAATGCAGCCACCGATGAACGGGAATCCCGGTACTGGCGAACCGTTGTTACGGATTATCCGGGCATAACCAGAGCGTATCCTCCGAATGCAATGCCCGAGGAGATTATGTCCGATCATCCGGACAGACTTCGCGCGGTAATAGTGAGCGGAGCCAATCCGCTGAGGTCTTTTGCAGACACCTCGGCCTATGAAGAGGCCTTCAAACAGCTGGATTTGCTGGTGACTGTTGAAATCGCCATGACCGAGACGGCCGCGCTTTCTCATTATGTACTGCCCGCCTTATCCGCCTATGAATCGTGGGACACGGGCCTTACGCTTTGGGAAGGAGGGTTCCCGAAGATCTTCCTGCAGGTGCGCCATCCCGTGGTGGAACCAGAGGGAGAGCAGATCGAAGCCGGTGAGATATTCCTGCGGCTAGCCGATCACCTGGGATTAATTCCTGAAATCCCGGACACTCTCTATGAGGCGGCCGTTAGTGGAGACCGGTTAAAGTTTGGAGCGGCTCTGATTGAATACATAGAGTCCAATCCAAAGGCTAGCAGGGGTATGCCTTACATTCTTTCTAAAACGCTGGGGAAACAATTGGGTTCAAGCCAACTGGCTTCGTTTTGGGGGGTTTTGCAAAACCT
>JBDRTM010000386.1:0-4141 GCA_043824065.1 Planctomycetota bacterium
TGCAGCAGGCGGGATTGCGTATCACCTCGATAGAGGACGTTACCCCCCTTCCGCACAACGGCTGCAGACCGCCGAAGCGAAGGAGAGTTTAGAAATAGTTCATTGTTCATAGTTATGAGGTCATAGACTATGAACTATAGAACTACGAACTACTTTTTGGAGATAAAGAAAAAAGAATGGGACGTTATCTAGATTCATCTTGTAAACACTGCCGCCGCGAAGCAATGAAGCTTATGCTCAAGGGCATCAGATGTGAGACGGCTAAGTGTCCTATCGAAAAGAAACAGCGAAATTTGGCTCCCGGGATGCATGGGTGGCGCAGGGGCAGAATAAGTGAATACGGTGTTCGGCTGCGCGAAAAGCAAAAGATCAAAAGATATTACGGACTTTTTGAGCGGCAGTTTATGAGGTGCTTCCACGAGGCCGAGAGGTTAAAAGGCAATACAGGCGAAACACTGCTCCAATTGCTGGAAAGACGTTTGGATAATGTGGTCTATAAGTTAAATTTTGCACCATCTCGCAAGGCATCAAGGCAGTTAGTTGCTCACGGCCATATTTATGTAAACGGACACAAAGTGAATGTCAGCGATTATACTATGAAAATCGGCGACAAGATAACAATCAAAGGTTCCGATAAAAGCGTTAAAATAGTGAAGGAGCAGCTGGAAAGCAACCCGAATTTTACTACACAAACCTGGCTGCAATTAGCTCGGGAAAAACCCGAAGCTACTATTGTTGCAATGCCCGCTCGGGATGATGTCCAGATTCCCGTTGAAGAGCAGTTGGTTGTGGAATTCTGCTCGAGATAGCTGCGAAGCAGTTTTAAGGTTTTGGTGTCGAGTTTTGACTTAGCTCAAAACTAAAAATTCAAAACTCAAAACTTATATAGGAGACCTATATGCGAGTTACATGGCGTGGTTTGGAATTGCCGACTCGTGTTGAACGAGACACGATGGTATCGAGCGATAAGTATGGCCGATTCTTTATTGAGCCTTTCGAAAGGGGGTTCGGCACTACTATTGGGAACAGCCTTAGACGTATATTGCTTTCCTCTTTGGAGGGTAGCGCCGTAACATCCATCAAAGTAGCGGGCGTCAGCCATGAATTCAGCTCGATAAACGGGGTGATGGAGGATGTTACCGACATTGTTTTGAATGTTAAAAGTCTTGTCATTCGGCTCCAGGGCGAGGAGCCAAAGACGATGACTGTTTCGGCAAATAAAGCCGGCGTTATAACGGCTGCCGATATAGTTGCCGACCCGGCCATTGAAGTGATAAACAATGATATGGTGTTGGCCACTTTGACGGAAAAAGTGAAATTTGAAATGGAAATGGTAGTTGAGAACGGACGTGGTTATGTGCCGGCTTCCGAACGCATCGCCGCCGCTGACAGGTTCGACCAGGAAGTCGGAAGAATAATGCTCGACGCCGTATATTCACCGGTTACAAGAGTACGCTACACAACCGAGAACACCCGCGTGGGCCAGCGAACCAACTATGACAAGCTGATTCTGGAAATTTGGACCAATGGAACAATCACGCCTGAGATGGCACTGGTTGAGGCCGCTAAAATTTTGCGTAAGCACGTTAATCCGTTCGTTCAATATTTCGAGCTTGGAGAACAGACCGTCGCTGCCTCTGAGATTATTGAGGCAGAGGCCCAGGAACAGGTGGTGGACGAGGAATTAACTCAAAAACTCGCTATGCCGATTCAGGAGCTGGAACTCTCAGTAAGAGCAAGCAACTGTCTTGAATCAGCAAAAACCGAAACAGTTGGCGAGCTGGTGAAGATGACGGAAGCTGATTTGTTGAAGATTCGCAGCTTCGGCAAGACTTCTCTGCGCGAAATCAGGAGAAAACTCGCCGACATAAGCTTGTCTTTAGGAATGACCGATATATAAATAACTAAAGTTTTGCAAAACTTCAATGAGGAAATTAAGAATATGCGTCATAGAGTAGCAGGACGTCGGTTAAGTCGAACAAAGGAGCATCGTCTGGCTATGCGACGAAATTTGGTCGCTTCGCTCATCCAGCACGAGACGATTTCGACCACAATAGAAAAGGCTAAAGAGGTAAAGCCCTTTGCCGAGAAGTTGATTACATTAGCTAAGAAAGGCACATTGGCAGCCAGACGCCGGGCCATTGCCTTGCTTGGAAATCGCGACATCGTAGATTACGAGGATGGCCGAGCAGTCAAAAACGGCACAATAATTAGAAAGTTGTTCAGCGAGCTTGGCCCCAGATACCTCGATAGGCCTGGCGGTTATACGAGGATTATTCGGCTGTCTTTGAGAAGATTGGGTGATAATGGCCAGCTTGTTTTGCTGCAGCTTATAGGCGCCGACGAGACTTTAGAAAAAAAGGACAAAACTAAAGCCAAAAAACGCTCACGCAAAAAGACAAAAGAAACTGTAGAAGTTAAAGAGATTGACGAAGCCCAGAAGACTACGGAAACCGGCGACCAGTCCGACCAATAATAGCAGATGGTAGGTAGCGGATAGAAAATAGCGAGAAGTATAAAAGCAAAAAACGCTGCTCGTCTCGGCGAAGGCCGAGGTCGTAGCGGGGCACTAAACGCAATACGAGATAGGATAGAATGAGCGCCGATGATTGTCTTTTTTGTAAAATGGTAGCCGGGCAGATTCCGGTTACGAAGATTTACGAAGACGAAGTTGTCCTCGCTTTTTTGGACATTGGCCCCATAAGTGATGGCCATACTTTGGTGATACCGAAGCAGCACTTTGAAAAGTTACATGATTGTCCGTCTGAGTTTTTAGGCCGGATTGGTTCACGGCTGGGCAAAATCGCCGGAGCTGTAACTGCCGCGATGAATTCCGACGGCTATAATGTGTTGTGTAATAATGGCAGGGCGGCCGGCCAGCTTATTGAGCATTTGCATTTTCATATAATTGGTCGCAATACCGGCGACGGCCTATTCGGCCAGTGGCCGGCTTACGAGTATGAGCAGGGAAAAATCGAAGTAATAGCCGAGAAGATTCGAAAAAATTTGTAATTTATTTTTGTTCTTCTTGAATAAAACCTTTTTTGGCAGTATATATATATGTTAATGATCGCGTGGTAGAGCAGTCTGGTAGCTCGTCGGGCCCATAACCCGGAGGTCGCAGGTTCGAATCCTGTCCCCGCTATTAAAAAAGCCGGTTTTTGCCGGCTTTTTATTTTTTAGGCTTGCCTGGGGCTTGTCTGGGCGTGTCGAGTGTCGAGGAAATCGGCTTGAGAGCGGATGACCTCCGGGGGTGAATATACGACGAAGTTGAACGAACATAAGGATAAATACCAAAATCCCTGCTATAGTAGAGTAAGGTTTGTAGTAGACCAGGTTTTCAAGTAGGTCTATGTCCGCCCGTTATCGTCTGTTCTTTCCCAGAACGTTTTTGATTTCATTGGCTGTGACTTGGGATTTTCGCATCAGTTCGAATAATTTTTCCCTATTGTCCCAATGGTGATTCCAGAGAGTTGGCCATGCAACTTCTTCAAAATTGATGGAGGTAATGGCGAGTTTGTAATCGAGTTTAAGAAAAAGCAGGGAGAAAAAGAACTGCCGAATACTTTTATGCCTGGCGACAGGGAGATTTGTTAAGAAGAATCTTATCCGACAATTTTAGCAGTCACGTCCGGTCGATAGCGACAGAATTTTCCCTCACAGCCTTGCGTTTCTTAGCGAGCCGAGTAAAATAACAGCTATGAACAGAAGAGAAGCACTTTATTCAATAGCCGGTGGCATAGCGGCATCAATGCTGGGGCCTTCCGTCTTGGCAGAGGGCGCATCAACTGCGAAGAAGTCAAAAATGGGCATTGATACGTTCTCATACAACATTCGATTCAGGACCGATCGGCAGCTTAGTGACCCGCTAAACTTCCTCGAACACTGCCATCAGATTGGCGCCGGTGGTGCCCACATGGAAATTGGGATCAGGGACGAGGAATACATTCGTAAGCTTCGCAGCAATGCGGAAAAATACGAGATGTTCGTTGAGGGTTCAGAAGGCCTGCCTCGCAGCCGGTCCGATGTCGAAAGGTTTGAGAAGGTGGTACGCACGGCAAAAGAGGTGGGGGTAAAGGTAATCCGTATCTTTTTCGGCGGGCGGCGGTACGAACAGTTCGATAGAACCGAACAATATAAG
>JBDRTM010000387.1:0-8230 GCA_043824065.1 Planctomycetota bacterium
GTTTGCTCTGCAAAAGGAGGAGTGTCATAACCAACAAGAGAACCGTTTGCCGGGTTGTCATATCCGTCTATCCACACGTTAAATATCCTGTTGCTCTCGGGGTCGGCGGGGTCAAGGTCATTGTAAGACTCGAAATCGTCCACGATAAGGAAGTTGGCGGTCGTAAAGCTCCAGAGGATGCCTGTCCACGGACTGTCTGGGTTGGTGTTATTGACCTCATCAATCCTCCAGTAGTAAGCAGTGTCCCACTCAAGCATTCCGGGATCATAGCTTTCAGCACCAAGGTCCCTGGTGCGTTTGTACTCCGGCGAGCCGGTATCGGCATTTTTCACGGCATCTTTATCAGTGCCAAAGTATAACTCATGCGAAGCTGCAAAGACTCCCGGCGAGAAGGTAATAATCTGTGTTTGCTTTACATCCACAGCGCCATTAGATGGGTCCGGGCTGCCGACGGCGCCCTGAGTAGTAAAGCTCCAGACGTCGCCTTTATAGGTGGCGATGGCATCAAACTCATCGACCCGCCAGTAGTAAGTCTTAGCCAATTTAAGTGTGCCGGGAGGAGTATAGGTTGTAGCCCCCTGAGGAAGTCCACCGGCGGCGTTGTTGACATCGTCAAAGTTGTCGCCGAAATATACGGTGTGTAATTTCGCACCGAAACCTGCCGTCCAGCTAAAGTTTGCATCCGGGTCTATAGACTCGGCATTATCAGCCGGGTCGGGAAAGTATGCAGTCTTTGGTGGAATCATAAAGCTCCAGACATCGCCTTTCCAGGGACTATTTGGGTCGGTATCATTGACCTCATCGACTCGCCAGTAATATGTCGTGCCCGGAACAAGACCATCCGGATAAGAAAATCCTGGAAAGCCGGCAACAAGAAACGTCGAAGCCTGGTTTCCCTGGAATGTACCTTCGGCACCATTGTTGACATCGTCGAGATTTTCACCCAAGTACACATCGTGCGAGACGGCAAAATCTCCCGCCCGCCAGCTAAGGTTCACCCACGTATCGGCATGTATGGCGCCATCAGCCGGAGTGGGGCCAAAGGCAAACGCATATCCTTTGCTACCTTCCATAGCGGCCAGAATCTCGGTCTCCATCAGCACGTGGTTGTAAACGCGCACATCGTCAATCATACCGGTCAAGGTTTCGTTCCACTGATTGCTGCCGATACGAAACGGTCCGGAGCCAGCGTTCATGGCTGAGCTGGTCAACCGATCGGTCTCGACTCCGTTGAGGTAGAATACCATCCCCTCGCTTTGTCCGGGCTGGAAGACGGCGGCTACATGCTGCCATGTCCCAGCCTCTAAAATCGTGCTGGCGCTCTCGTGATCAACAATGCCAGGCGTAGTGAAGCAAAGTCGTCCTTGCTCATGGACCTTGAACGCATACCCCGCATCTAAACCGACAAAGCCCTGCCTACCGACGAATCCGGTCGGGTTGACCCAGCAGGTTATGCTAATCGTCCCGTTAATCACCAGATCAGGGGGAGTGCCAAAGTTTACCCAGTCGTCACCGTCAAACTCCAGGGCAGTGCCGAACTTGCCGGCCACCCACTGGGGGTCGCCTTCAAAGGTGCCGTCGGGGATATTGCCGATCGCGTCCGCTACGGTCGTTCCGGAGCCTTCATCAAGCCTCCAGTGCGCCACCAGCTCTGCCGAAGCATCACTAATCAGCCCCAGCAATAAAACAAAAGAAATCAGATAAATCAATTTTTTAGACATAATAGTCCTCCTTCAAAAAAGTTAAATTAAAACAATTACAAATTATGTTTTGGCCACACACCAAAACGCTCGTTCCCGCGGAGCCGGGACATGAATTTTTCGTCGAAATGTGAAAACCTCCTTTTGCAAAGCACAAAGTCCTGACATGAAATTCTCTACCTCACATGAGGCATAATAATTCCTCCTCTATCGAAAAACCACAAGAATTGCGCCTGCCCGTCTTGGCTCGGCCCCGCTCCGACTCGCTTGGCCCTGAGAGCCAAGCCGAGATAAGCTGTATGACCTCGAAGCCACAGATGTCCGCCCATTTTTCCCTTCGGCTACCCCTTCGACTACGCTCAGGGCTACGGCTAATTCAGGGCAAGCTTTTTTCTCTCAGAGCAGGATCTGCACAGGAGCAAACTTCACTAACTTTATCTATACCAAATTATCCACCTTCCCGTCAAGGAAAAAAGAAAGTTAAAGAATGTTTCTGAGGGAAATTATGCAGGTCTTTTTCGATAAGATTGTGCAAAACCGCGTATTTTGGCAATTCCATCCGTCTCATTTTTTGCTCTGAGGCAATTCAAGACAGAGGATAGTGTACCTATAAATCGCGTGGGAGCTGCACAAAAGGCACAGGCTATTTTTGGGAAGGTTCAAAAATTCTTACTGTGTTTTTACCTGCCTGCTTGGCGGCATACAGTGCCTGGTCGGATCGGCTTGTAATGTCCTCGGGGCTGGCTCCGGCATCATACTGACCAAGCCCTACACTAATAGATAGTGGTATCTGCTCTTTGTTCCAGGCCGTCGGAGTCTTCGCAACCGCGTCAACCATACGCTTGGCAACAATACTCGCATCGATGAGCGAGGTATTAAGCAAAATGACAGCAAACTCATCGCCGCCATAGCGTGCTGCTATGTCGATTTGGCGGATGCATTCCTTTATTCTTTTACTAATTTCCTTGATGACCTTGTCGCCGACCCGGTGGCCATAGTCATCATTTATCTTCTTGAGATTGTCAATATCGATCATAATCAGCGAGATTTGCCCACCGTATCGGCGTGACCGCCAAAGTTCCTTTTCCAGGATTTCGTAAAAGGTTTTGTGATCCACAAGACCAGTCAGGCCGTCTGTTGTGGCCTGGTGTTGTATCTTCTCGAATAATTTTATGTTGCCAATTGACGCCCCAACCAACTGGCTGAACAGCTCTATCAATGCGATGTCCCCAGAGTCGAAATGGCCGCCGTCCATCTTATCCGCCAAATTGAGCACACCAACGACCCTGTCCTGGCAAATAAGAGGAACGATAGCACAGTTTTTGGTCTGGTAATTTTCAGCAAAGGCACGCTGCGATTTTTTAATTATGGGCTTTTTATGGGTGTCTATATCCGGTACCAATATCAGCTCTTTACTTCTTATAGCCATAACCATAAGAGGCGTCGGGGTTTGATTCAGCGAGACTATTTTGTTTATAAGAAACGGGTGATTGTGCTTATGCAGGTGCAAAATATTATTTGTTTCATCGAGTATATACAGCGAAGCAAACCTTAAGTGAACCAATTTAGGGATGTTTTTAATGCAAACATCAGCTATTCGGTCAATATCGAGGCAGTTTATCTGCCGAGCCAAAGGAGTTACCTGCTCAAGCAGAGAAATGCTGCTGTCAGGGTTATTATCGGTATTTCCAGAGCTTTGATTGTATCGACGCATAGTTCAAAAATGGCCCCGTTTTGCCATATCCATTTCATGCAATTTCGTGTAACACCTCGTGTTCACTCCCCCTCTTATCGGATATTTTTGCGGGGGTATTTGGGAAAAAGCGTCGGCTAAATTCGGAAATGAATCCACGCTTCTGTGCCAGAGACCTCGTAAGCAGCACCGGGGTAAGAAAAAGTCCGGAACTTCAGAAAAGAAGAAAGATTGGCACCCTGTCTTTGCAGCCGTGGGTGCTCGATAGAGCATGACCAGGTCAAAAAAAAGTGAATTTATTTAAAATAAATGAAAAAAAAGTTGACATCCGATAAAATGTGTTTTACATTTTACAAAACGTAAAATACATTTTTATTATATAATACGGTTTATCTGTTCGTGGCTTTGCATGAATTAACAACTCTAAGACCTTTGTTAACCTACCGACACGAGGTTTATTTGTCCGTGGTTTGACATTAATTAACAAGCTGTAGCCAAAGCAAATAACCTGAATCAGAGTCGATTAACTTAAAACCAGAAATGAAACGAAGTATCTTTCCTGAAATGTGTATTCGATTATCCCGCCCCCAACTCATTGTGGCCCAGTCTATAAATTAAGGCAGAACAAATTACGATTTGAGAAAGCAATTTTGGCTATGCAACCAAAAGTCGAGAATGACACTTTGCGAATACCTGCGAAGCTGTATCGAATTGGTGAGTTAGTAAACTATACCCCCTTTTCACGACAAACTATTCATAACTACACAATAATGGGACTTATCCGCGAAACAAAATGGACCGAGGGCGGACACCGACTCTACGATGAGTCCTTATTCGAGAGATTATCAAAAATTATGCAGCTTAAGAAAACAAAAAACCTTACAGAAATAAGGCGGATTTTATGCAAAGAACAGACCGTTACCTAAGCTTCATCGGCTGAGCAAACAAACAACACGGCCAGCCAAGAAACAGGCCGAGGCTTACAATCTGTTTAAGATAATTAAAAACAGGACAAATACTTTCTCGCAGAAAAGGCAACAGGAAGGATTACGTATGAACATAACGCCGCTGATAACAGATAATATTACTGAAATACTGGTTAAGATAATCGAGTTCACACACAATCGCCAAAAAATCCTTACTCAAAACATAACTAACGTGAACAATCCCGGATTTGTCCCGAAAGAGCTGGCGGTGAACGAGTTTTCCTACCTGCTGAACAATGCACTCGATGAGCATATCCGAAACCAGCGGCTTATCCTGTGCGACACTGAAAATATCAAATTCGGCGTCAGTGGGAGCTTCGAGGTTAAACCGATTCTCGATGAGCAGAGCAAAGAGCTTCTTGAAGAAAATCGAGATGGATATCTCGAGCTGCAGATAAACAAGCTCTTGGAAAACTCACTTAACCAAAGACTGGCAGCAGAATTTCTCAGGCAAAAGCAAAAAACAGTATCAACTGATTATTGTTAACTGGTTTTTCTAAAGTTGTCCGCCAAAAAGCCGATAAAAAAATTGAGATGAGCGATGTGTTTGTCTGTACAGCACAACGGGAAAGCGTTGTTGTTTATGGGACTCAAAGCCAGGCTCTGCAAAATCTATAAAATTATAAAATCCAGGTTCCCGTAAAGCGGGGTATTTTTCAAGGAGGAATCCTGTGAAAACCAAGCAAGAACTCAGCATTGACCAGATATGGGAGCAGTTCCATAAAAGCCACGATGATTATTTCCGCAACCTGCTCATGGAACATTACAGAAACCTGGTAAGATATTGCGCCGAGCGGCTACACAGCAAATTGCCTGACAAGGTTGAGCTGGACGACCTTGTCAGTGCCGGCATTTTCGGACTGATAGACGCTATAGATGCTTTCGACCCGGAGCGAGGTGTGAAGTTCGAGACATACTGCTCCCCCCGTATAAGAGGTTCCATTCTTGATGAGCTTCGCAGTATGGACTGGGTGCCGCGATTGGTGCGTGCCCGGGCCCACCAGCTGGCAAAAGCCACACATTCGCTCGAAACACATCTTGGCCACAAACCTACAGAAAAGGAAATCGCTGAAGAGCTGGATATGAATACGGAGGAGTTCAACAGGCTCCGGCGGGATGCCAATGCGGTCAGCCTGGTATCGCTGGACACCAAATACAGCGATGGCGACGGCGAAAAAGAAATTCGCGAAATAGACATAATCAAAGATCAAAGGAGCAAAAACCCGGTCATCGAAGCCCAAAAGCGAGACCTTAAGAGTTTGCTTACCAAAGGGCTGTCTCGGGCTGAACGGCTGATTATCGTCTTGTACTACTACGAAGAGATGACCATGAAGGAAATCGGGGCAACCCTTGATTTATCCGAGTCACGCGTCTCACAAATGCACTCGTCCATCATCGACCGTCTAAAAGCACAGATGTTCAGCCGAAAGAAGGAATTTGCTGTCTAATAGTTAACATTTTTCTATTAAAACAATTACAGATAACATCGTGCCCAATGAGATTGCTTAGTTCATTAGGAGGCCTCGTTTTGCTTTCGTGAGAAAGCAGGGGTCCGAAGCAATCTCAAAGGTAACTATGTCTTTTCGTCCCCGTTACGCAATCGTAGGGTGGGGCTTGCCCCACCAATTTCTAATCCTCTAATTTGTAGATAGGTGGCGGATGGAATTAGATGGATATTTTGCAGATGTAACACACAGAATGGAGCGTTATGAAGAGTGTTATGAATGGGATATATGGCCAATGTTTGTTAAAAGTTTCAGAAGAGCAGACCCCCATACCTTAAACGAACTTATAAGAAAGGCCGAGAAACTTGATATACCGGAACCTTGGTGTAGGTATTATGAAGCACCCCATATTCAACGGCTGGCAAAGGTTTGTATTTATCTACAAAGAGAAGCAGGAGAATTTGTGCCGTTTGAAATGGCTCAAGGTCTTGCGGGTAAAATAATGGGAAGATGTCCAAGCTTGGCCTGTGATATATTATTTATGTTTGTCGAGGATAAGTTTCTCAAACTTCATAAACAAGGTAATAGGCATAGAAAGGGTATAAGAGGATGTTCAAACCAGTATTTCTGCCCACCCGAAACAAGAGGATGGTAGAAAAATAGCGGTTATTAGCGAAAAAAACTGCTATACTGGTTATACAGAGTATACTGATTAAACAAGAGTAGACGGGACTCCAAGGTTAAAAACAAACCTTGGAGCATCCCATCATTATCATCAAACTACGTAACGACTTTGTTAAAAGACTCATGATACAGTTTATTAGGCTTGGCTTATTGCAGTTATACACTAATGTTGACCTCTTATCCGAAGACAATTATGGCCGTCTGCCGGTTTTACAGGGCGTTTCTTTGTGAGGGCTATAGTTATAGCAATCGCCCTCGAAATAGCGACACAATCAATCCTGTGCCGTTATTTATAGGGTTAAGGTAGGTTATGCCTCGGTCTTCACCTGCGTATGAAATGGCAAAGTCAAATTTAAATTCATAACTTATACATAATATTCAGAGATTTCTTTAATTTTTGTGTGAATAATAAAGATTTTTTGAGCAATATTGATTTTTTATAGTTTGCAACTGGCAACTGAAATCGTCAAGTATATACCGTTAGGCAACAGTGAGGTCTAAAGTGCTGAAAACTTTGTTCTTGTCCGATGCGAAATAAGTGTTGACAAGCCCAATCGGAGTGGGATAATGGAATTGAAATTCGTGGGTTTGTGGCCTTTGGATTCAACAGTTCGAGATAGAGAAGAAATGGAGGTAAAAAAAATGAGAACGAAATCAATTTTTGTGGTGGCCACAGCGACTTTCCTATTTTTTCCTATTGGTTCACAAAATGTAGAAGCCAATATGTACTTTAGCGATGGCGAAACGCATACAATAAATTTCACGATTAACGATGAGGTTAGAGTTTACAATAGTCCCTCGGACTATCCAACTACAGTTAATCTTGTGACAGGAGGAGAGATAAACTACCACTTTCATGTATATGACAGCAGTCAGGCAAGTATCTCTGGCGGCTCGATAGCCGGCCATACCGGGGCTTATGACAATAGTCAGATAAGTATCTCTGGCGGCTCGATAGGCGGAGACTTCGTTGCCAGGAGCAGTGGTCAGATAAGCATCTCCGGTGGGTGGATAGATGGCGGTTGGTATGCTTTTGACGACAGTCAGGTAAGCATTTCTGGTGGGACGGTAGATGGCGGTTTGGCTGCTTGGGGCAGCAGTCAGGCAAGTATCTCTGGCGGCTCGATAGCCGGAGAAGTGCATGTCTTCGAAAACAGTCAGGTAATTATTTCTGGTGGAACACTATGCGGCAATTTGCTTGTGCATCACAGTAGTCAAATAACTATCAAAGGCAGCGAATTCAATTACCCCTACGGGACTCTTACAGGCTCAGGTCTTCTTACTGGCATCTTGGCCAGTGGAGATATGATTAATAGATACTTTCAAACTTTTGATGATGCCCGAATCGTTCTTGTCCCCGCCCCCTCTGCAATCCTACTCGGCAGCATCGGCATAACATTTTCCGGCTGGCTCCTCCGCAGACGCAGAATGTTGTAGATTATCTGCTCGGCCTCGGTGCGGTGATGTTGAGAAGGAAACTTTTTAAGTAGAAGGGAGATTTTGAAATGGCATATTGGAACACACAAAGACCCTGTGTAACGTGTGGAGCTACAAGCTGAATGCAGGTTCGCTGCACGAATTGCGGAACATTAGGATGTTATCAATGTGTAGGGTCACCGTCTAAACCCGCTTATTGTAAAGTCTGCCGAAAGTATGTAGAGATAAAAAGAGTATAGCCAGGGTAAATCCAGCATAAACCCGGATTTCCCATATAAAAGCGGC
>JBDRTM010000388.1:0-3009 GCA_043824065.1 Planctomycetota bacterium
AAAGCAATAGATTTTGCCTGTATCCGTGCTGACGTAGGCTCGGCCGTTGGCGACGGCCAATCCCCGCGCTTTGCCATCGACTTGCGCCTCCCAGACGGCCTGGCCGTTGTCCCTGCTGAAGGCATTGACCTGCCCCTGCCCGCCGGCAAGCACCAGGTTGGCAGTCAGTATCAATTCCGAATCGCACTGGCTTGGCACATGCCACCGAAGGGTCGGTCCAATATTCTCACTGCGGTGCCGGCTCAATTCTTCTTCTGCAGCTTTTAACTGCTGTTCCTTTTTTTTGCGGTCCTCGCCCTTAGCGCTCCTGAGGCTGCTTCGAAGTGACTTTATCTTGTACTCCAGCGAATTTCGACGTCTGCTGGCCTGGGCGTACTTGGCTCGGTCCATAGCCATCAGTTGGCTTCCGGTTGCCATATAGGCCATATCTCCCATTACCGCGAGTCGTCGGCCTGGGAACCAGCCAAAACCCACTCTACCGGTTTTCTGGTTGAGAGCCAAAAGGTGGCGCTGCGTACCTGTGTAAATTTGTTCATCCGCAAGCAGTGCGTATGTTCCTCCAATGACACCGCCGGCCTGCTCACCCCTCCAGCCGTAACTGCTTTTGAAAACCTCGCTGCCGGTTGCGCGGTCAAAGCCGACAGGCAGGTCCCTGCCGGACGGTACAAAAAGCCGGGTGCTTGTGGCTAATAGGTATCCCTGGGGCGTGAACTCCTTGCGATAAGCGTCCTGCTCACTAATGCTGTCATTTTTCCAGATAACCGTCCCATCATCTGCCTGTACAGCACAGAGATAGACGTTTTCATGCGGGAATATTCCGGCACCGAAATAAACGATGCCTTTATCGACGAGCACGCCGGTTCGGACAGGCCAGCGAGAAATCATTCTGCCGCTGCCTATAAGTTTTTCGTCGTTCGGCCCGCCGCGTACTTTCCAGAGCAGTTTTCCGTTGTTGGCATTTAGACAATAGACGAAGCCGTCATCGGATCCGACAAAAACCCGGCCTTTCCAGACCACCGGCGACAAACGCACCGGCCCACCGGTAAAGAAGGACCAGCGTTCGCGGCCTGTGACGGCGTCAAGCGCATAGACTTTATCATCGGATGAAGAGCCGAAATAGACCGTGTTACCAACCGCAGCCACCTGAAAAGCATCGTCGAAAATCACTCGATGGCGCAGCTCGAAACCCTCCCTCAGCCGTTTAGCCGGTCCGGACCAGCCAGGACGGGGAGGATGGGCCGGCGTGTAAATCCATTGCAAGCTCAGCGGGGCCGTCAGCGATTCGGACGTGCCGCCCGTGCGCGCATTGTCGTGGCGGTAGGTCGGCCAGTCTGCCGCGCTCGACGAGGCGGTAATCAGAAACAGACCAATAAGAATACTCAAGCTCAATCGATTGGACTTTAGACTTGTCATATCAAGTACTCCTAAATCTTTGTTTTAAGTCTTCTGCAAAATCGTTAATCATAAGCCGATAGCAGCACTTACTATCAGAGAGAATCTCAGCATAAAGCAGACTCCTGACGGCTGATTATATCAGATTTAATGAGGATTGCAAAGAATAAGACCGGCGTTCTTCTTTTCATCATCACTACACCCAGGCCGAGTTGCCTTTCTAAATATGAAATCCGAAACTCGAATATCGAAATTCGAAACAATCTCAAAAATTCAAATTTCAAATGTCCCAAACTTTAAGTTTTGTATTTTGGTCATTTGAATTTGTTTCCACCGCAAGGTGTCCTGCGGAGGATTTCGGATTTCGTGCTTCGAGCTTTGATTTACAATTTACCACCAATGGTAAGGGGGCGAGACGCGAACATCCATCTCACTGAATCGCCGCCATTCGTTATGTCCGTCAAGAAAGACAATATTAGCACCGGCAGGTCTGGCTCCACGACTCAGGTGGTTGGTGCGGTCGGGAATCTGCCATCTGGACCATGACCCACCGTGGACCTCGCTGAAGCTGGCGGTCTTTGGGTCGGAACTGGTACTCAGCGTCGCGTCGATAACCAGCTCAGTTGAGGTGGCTTGCTTGTGTGTTAGTGTTTTCACCCAATCCTTCTTAGGTGTTCCCTCCGGGTGATATGACCTTCCATTAACGGTATCCATCATCCAGAAGTAACTTGTAACTCGAAATTGGCTGCCTCGGTTAGTTGTAGGCTCCGGTACTGAATCGGTAGCGGTTCCAAACGGAAGATTTTGGGAGAACTGCCAAAGTATGGCCATATCCGGGGTTTTCAATGGGTCGGAGGGACAATAGAAGGTATCTTTGTCGCCGCCGGTTGCAATAATATAGTCCGTGGTACTGTAAGCGATGTCCCACAGCCAGTTTCCGCTTTCGTTGAGCGGCAGCCGGTTGTCATTCTCCGAGCCGTACAAATGCAGACTAATGCCGATTTGTTTGAGGTTATTAGAGCAGGAAACTCTCTTCGCTTGTTCCCTTGCCCTTTGTAATGCAGGCATCAATATTGCCATCAACAAGGCGATGACAGCGATTACCACCAGCAGTTCTATTAAGGTAAATCCTACTCTGCAAAGTATATCGCTACGTAGCACAAGTTCTCTTTGTTTTTTCATTGTGGTACTGCCTTTCCATATTGGCGGATTTGCAGACCGAAATACTTTCTTTTCAATCACCTCACAATGTCCAGCCTTCTCGATACGGCGGATTGATAAACTGATTCGCCTCGTCGCAGTTGGTAAATCGCATATTCCTGCTGTCCCATCGGAGCTTACGTCCTAACATCTTTGTTGCGATAATACCCAACCGGGCTATCTCCGTCAAGGGCCCGCCGTAGTCAAAATTTGAACCAGCCGGTCTGTTATTTTTAACCGCCTCCAACCAGTCCTGATGATGCCCCTTGACACGTGGGATTTTCGGTTCGGGCCGTTTGTATGCTTTCATCTTTTTCTCAGGAATGAGCCTTGCCCCGCCGGCGCCATGTGAGCCGTACATAATCTTACCCTTGTCCCCAATTACAATCGCCCCTGTACTGGTTACTTTTCGTCCCT
>JBDRTM010000389.1:0-12615 GCA_043824065.1 Planctomycetota bacterium
GAAGCAAGATATGGGGGTGTGGCTGATACGAAGCTCTCAAAGTTTGAGATTGCCGCGTCCGCCTTTGGCGGACTCGCAATGACAAACGAGAGGGCAAGAGATTTATGTCGATTCGGGGCTTATACCGATTGATTCAGTATAAGCCCCTTTTTAAAATGATTTATGACTCCGCCATAGACGGATCTGAAATACGCCTGTCCTGCTGCGGCAGCGGCCTTCGCCGCGACGAGCTGGAACTCCGCCCACAACGGATATCCATATTGATTATTGAAATTAAATATTGTATTTGTCCCACTCATTGGGCATCCTCGGTCTCGCGGGAACAATAATCATGCCCAGCCCCGGGGATTTTAAGTTGAAATCTTCAGGGGATTCGATTACATTTACTTCAACTTATTACGATGGTAATCTGCTTTTTACTAAATTTCGGTTTCTTTCTTTGTCTTGATTGAGCCGCCGGATTGGAGATAAACAAGCACAGCTAAGTATTAGGAGGTAACAAAATGCAATCCTTAAAAAGAAAACACGCCCACTTATGTCCCGAAACAGGTAAAAGCCTCAAGTCCAAAATAAAATATCGCTGGTTGATGTGGATATTTCCCATAGCCGGCTTGGTGTCACTGATATGGTTTTTAGTTAGGGTGATACCGAAACCTTCACGGGCGACCTATCCGTGTCAGCGGCTGGCTTTTCCTTTGGCTTCAGGATTTGTGGCCTGGCTTGTAGGCCTGGGTGCAGCAACAATGGCATTTAGAAAAGCCAGGCTCAATTTCGCAAGGAGGCGGTTTGTGGTGGGCTTGGTATGTGCTGCCGTAAGTATTGGCGCCTTGTGGATAGCTGTTAGTGCTACCGGCGAGAAGTTGGTCTTGGCTCAGCCTCAACCTGCGAATGAGCCGATAGGAGTGGCTGGGGGAATTTATCCCGGTCGTGTTGTCTGGATTCACGACCCCGATGCAACGGATTGGCAAGGACCAGGAGATGGTCACTGGTGGGAAAGTAACCACACAAGCCAGGCACGGGTAAACCAAATGATGTCACGGGCAATATGTGAGCTGACCGGCGCAGCGAGTGACACTGACGCCTGGAACAAGCTTTTCAGGCACTTCAACAAAACGCAGGGCAGGGGAAATGTAGCATATAAACCCGGCGAAAAGATTGTTATCAAGGTAAACTTTGTCGGCTTTATCCGGACTGTCAGAAGTGTCAATCCTGAAAATTACGATTTGGAACAAGGCATCGATTATATGAACACCTCGCCGCAGATGATTACCGCCCTGCTGCGCCAGCTTGTTGAAACGGTCGGCGTAAAGCCCTCTGACATTTCAATCGGCGACAGCCTGGCCCGCTTTGCAAACGAGTACTATAACATTTTACATAAGGAGTTTCCAAACGTCCGCTTTATGGATTGTGAAGGCAAGTTTGGCCGAATCAAGATGAAGCAATCCTCCGCCCCCTTCTACTGGAGTTGTAATCCTAAGGTGTCCCAGCAGGATTACGCACCGGCCAGCTATGCCGAGGCTGATTACTTAATAAACCTGGCAAATCTCAAGGCACACACGGGCGCCGGCATAACCCTCTGTGCCAAAAACCACTACGGTTCGCTTATCAGAACACCCCCGCAGAAGGGCTATTACGATTTGCATCCAGGCGCCTTTTCCAAGGAGGTGGGAATATACAGAAACCTCGTGGACCTCATGGGACATTCGCACATCGGCGGCAAGACTATGCTGTACCTGGTTGACGGCCTTTACTCCGGAATACATCCCAGAGACAGAGCGCCGCGAAAGTGGAGCACGTATCCTTTCAACGGCGACTGGGCTTCGAGTCTTTTGGCCTCGCAGGACCCCGTCGCCATCGATTCGGTCGGCTTTGATTTCCTCCACGCTGAGTATGAGGAGCATCCACGAAATTCCGGAGTGGACGACTATCTCCACGAGGCGGCCCTGGCGAATAATCCGCCTTCGGGAACGTTCTATGACCCCGACCACGCCGGCAACATCAAGAGACTGCCCAGTCTCGGTGTCCACGAGCACTGGAACAATACGAAGGATAAAAAATACTCCCGCAATTTGGGAGCCGGCGAAGGTATCGAGCTCGTAGCGATAACTCCGGCAAACACCGCAAAGGCGGGTATCATCGCGCCGGGTGCAAAAGTGCAACAACTTTCCGGCGGCTTTAAATTCACCGAAGGCCCCGCTGTTGACGCCCAGGGCAACGTCTTCTTCACCGACCAGCCAAATAACAGAATTCTCAAATGGTCGGTGGACGGCAAGCTGTCAACCTTCCACGAAAGCCCCGGACGGGCCAACGGCCTTTACTTCGACAAAAATGGCAACCTCCTCGCCTGCGCAGACCTTAATAACGAGTTATGGTCGATTGATATGCAAGGTAATGCCACCGTGCTGGTCAGGGACTACAAGGGCAAGAAGCTCAACGGCCCTAACGACCTCTGGGAAGACCCCAAAGGCGGAATATATTTTACCGACCCCTTATACAAAAGACCTTACTGGAACAGAGGCCCTATGGAGCAGGACGGCCAGCACGTCTATTATCTCAGTCCCAATCGCGAAAAACTCATCCGCCTGACCAACGACCTCGTCCAGCCCAACGGCATAATCGGCACACCCGATGGCAAATTGCTCTATGTAGCTGATATTGGCGATAGGAAGACCTATGTTTACAACACCAATGCCGATGGGACATTGTCGAACAAAAAGCTTTTCTGCTCGATGGGCTCTGACGGTATGACCATTGACAACGAGGGAAACATTTATCTGACCGGCAGAGGTGTCACGGTCTTCAATTCAGCCGGCCAAAAAATCGAACATATCCCCATCGACGCCGGCTGGACCGCAAACGTATGTTTCGGCGGGCCGGACAGACATACCCTCTTTATAACCGCTCAGACCTCCCTCTTTTCACTGCGTATGCGAGTCAAAGGTGTACAATAATATGCCGGCATTTTTTCTGTCCTGGACTAAACTTACAGTTGTGACTGGAAAGGATTGATGAAGGAATTTTTTTGGGATATTAAAAGCGGAAGGAGATTCAAATGACTAAGAAACGATATACTCTAACGGTATTATTTTTGATTGGGAATTCGTTCAGTTTCGCAGCTGTTCCGGTAACGGTGGAGGTAATTGAGGTCAACAAGATTTGGGACAAGGCCCCCCACAACGCATTTACCGACCTTGTGCGTTGGAATGATAGGTTTTACTGTGCGTTTCGCGAGGGCAGAGGCCACGTTTCAACCGACGGGAAAATCCGGATACTCAAATCAAAGGACGCAAATCGCTGGGACTCGGCGGCCCTTATTGCTCTGGAAGGCTTTGACCTGCGCGATGCGCATTTGTCCGTAACGCCGGACGACCGATTAATGCTGCTTGGCGGTGCCGCCCCCCGGAAAAAGGACAATCAATCTGCCCCTACCGGCACGTTCACGAGTTTTTCGCAGGATGGCAAACAATGGTCCAAACCACAAATTGTCGTCCAACCCGGACGCTGGCTGTGGTGTGTCACCTGGAACCAAGCAAAGGCTTATGGCGTCTCCTACACAGCCGGCAAAGGTGAACGATATCTCGATTTACTTGTAAGCCACGACGGAATTAGCTACCAACACCACGTAGCAAAACTGTTCGAGCAGGGCCGCCCGACGGAAGTGACACTGCGTTTTGACACAGACCGGACATGCTATGCCCTTGTCCGCCGCGACCGCTACGAGACAGAATCAACCAGTGCATTTTTGGGGATGAGCAGGCCGAACTACAAGCAGTGGCAGTGGAAAGACCTTGGCACTGATTTCAACAGTTTCGGCGGCCCTAACCTCATCCGAATACCCGGCGGACACTGGATTGCTGCTGGGCGAATGCACCAGGGTGGCTCCCATACCGCGCTGACCTACATTGATATCGAGAACGGCACTATGACCAAACTGATAAAACTGCCCAGCGGCGGAGATACAAGTTATCCCGGACTCCTTTGGCACAAGAACTTGCTTTACATCAGCTACTACTCCAGCCACAAAGGCAAAACCAGCATCTACCTGGCAAAAGTAAAAATCAAACCAAAGACCGATGAGGGGGAAAATTAGGGAACAGTTGTAATTTTAATACTGATATGCTGTTGTTAGAAAGTTTTTGGACAATTAAAAATATTTGTCATTCCCGCGAAAGCGGGAATCCAGAAATAATACGATTTGAGGCGGAGCCTCGATCACATTATTATCTAAAAACTTTTAACAGGTAGCTTACAATTTTGAATTAAAAGACCAATCTTAACAGAGAAAGGAGATTCAAATGAACAGGAAATGGTATGCTTTGGTGGTATTGTTGTTTGTAGTGACGGCGACGGGCTATGGCGCTGAAGCGGCAAGTGTCGTCGCACCGGGGGCGAACGTGGAAAGACTCGCCGGTGGCTTTAGGTTTACCGAAGGCCCCGCAGCCGATGCCAAGGGAAATATCTTCTTTTCGGATATTCCTAATAACCGGATTCACAAGTGGTCGCTGGATGGCACCCTGTCAACCTTCCGTGAAAACTCAGGCGGGTCAAACGGCCTTTACTTTGACAAAAACGGAAATCTTTTGGCCTGCGAAGGAGGTGGCCGGCGGTTAGTGTCCATCGGCCCGCAAGGTAAGGTGACAGTACTGGCCGACAAGTATCAAAACAAACGCTTCAATAGTCTCAACGACCTCTGGATTGACCCCAAAGGAGGTATTTATTTTACCGACCCCAGCTATGGCCGCAGAGATAACCTGGAGCAGGACGGCGAGCATGTCTATTACCTCTCCCCTGACCGCAAAAAGCTCATCCGGGTAATCGACGACATGGTCAGGCCTAACGGAGTAATAGGAACTCCCGATGGCAAGCTGCTTTACGTTGCCGACCACGGCGGGAATAAGACCTTTGCGTACAAAATCAATAGCGATGGGACACTGTCGAACAAAAAGCTTTTCGCTCCGGAAGGTTCCGACGGTATGACTATTGACAACCAGGGCAACATTTACCTGACGACAAAGGTGGTAGCGGTTTACAACAAAAAGGGCGAAAAGATAGAAACGATAGAGATACCCGAGCAGCCGGCCAATGTCTCTTTCGGCGGGCCGGACAAACGAACACTCTTTATCACTGCCAGAACCTCACTCTATTCGGTCCGGATGCGCGTTAAAGCCGCCGAGCAGGAACAGACCGTGACAGAGATGGGATTTGAACAGGATATTATCCAAACAAGCACTGGTAATTTGAAGATTACCTTTATTGGACACGGAACATTGATGTTTACTTTCAAAGGTAAGGTCATTCATGTGGACCCCGTGAGCAGAGTGGCTGACTATACCGATATGCCTAAGGCCGATCTTATCTTGCTCACCCATGAACATGGCGACCACCTTGACCCCAAGGTCATAAAGATGCTACGAAAAGAAGGAACACAACTTATACTGACCAGAGCTTGCTCAAAAAGAGTAGCTGGCGGCCTCGTCATGCAAAATGGTGATGTAAGGACGATTCAGGGACTGAAAATCGAGGCCGTACCTGCGTACAATATTGTACATATGCGGTCAGGCAGAACACCCTATCATCCCAAGGGTCAGGGTAACGGCTATGTGATAACCTTTGCTGATAAGAGAGTGTATGTGGCCGCTGACACAGAGAACACGCCGGAGATGAAAAGGCTGAAAAATATCGATATTGCATTCTTGCCGATGAATCTGCCCTACACCATGACGCCGGAAATGGTAGCCGATGCGGCAAAGGTATTTAAGCCAAAGATTCTGTACCCGTATCACTACGGACAAACGGATCCAAACATGCTCGTTAATCTATTGAAGCGTTCGAAGGATATCGAGGTTCGTATTCGCAACATGAGATAACCGGATAAAAGGTCATAGTGTTTTGTCAAGGTTTCCACAAAACAGAGCCGCCCCCGCTCTTGCTTTCGCACCTGTGCCTGCGTTACCGACAGGTGCAGGCAAGAAAGCTGGGGTAAGGGAGCGCTAACTGCCCTTGTGGTTATATAGTGTCGTACTGCCGGGCGTACTCTTTTTTTGATTGGTATGACAGCCCTCAAACCCCGGCTTGAGTCCGTCGAAGGTTTGCTTGGGAATTTACTTAAACATCTCGACATTACTACGCTAAGCTGTTATAATGCTGCCTAATGAGATAGTGTCTCGTCCAATTGCTGCACAAGAGCAAGAGACATTTATGCCGAGTGAGCCGATGAGTGACGCTGAGGCTAAAAACAAAAAGAAGCCGGATAAAAACGAACCCGTTCCCACCGCGAGTTACGGTGATAGCATGCTCGGGCCTGGTGCCCGGGTCGGTTCCTATAAACTGCTCAGCATCCTGGGTGAAGGCGGTTTTGCTGTGGTTTACTTGGCAGAACAGCAGGGAGCGGTGAAACGACGGGTGGCGCTGAAGGTCATCAAGCCCGGGATGGACACCAAGCAGGTTATCGCCCGCTTTGAGGCCGAGCGTCAGGCCCTGGCCCTGCTGGAGCACCCGAATATCGCTCAGGTTTATGATGCAGGAATGACTCCGGCGGGTCGGCCGTACTTCGTAATGGAGCACGTTAAGGGCTTGCCCCTCACTAAGCACTGCGACCAGGAAAAGCTCGGCATCGAAGAACGCCTCAAACTGTTCCTGCAGGTCTGCGAGGCCGTCCAGCACGCCCACCAGAAGGCTATCATCCACCGTGACATCAAGCCGTCGAATATCCTGGTGGCCATTGAGGGCAACAATGCCGTGCCAAAGATTATCGACTTCGGGGTGGCCAAGGCCATCAGCCAGCCCTTGACCGAGCGGACACTGTACACCGAGCAGGGCCAGTTTGTCGGGACACCAGAGTATATGAGTCCCGAGCAGGCCCAGACGACCGCTCAGGACATTGATACCCGCTCGGATATATACTCACTTGGTGTAGTGCTCTACGAATTACTAATTGGCGCGCTGCCATTTGACCCAAAGGAGCTTCGCAAAGGTGGCGTTGACCACATCCGGCAGATTATCTGTGAAACCGAGCCAAGGACACCGAGCACCCGGCTGACAACCCTCGGCGAAGAGGCCACAAAGATTGCACAAAGGCGACGTACCGAGGTCGGAACCTTAGCTAAACGCCTGCACAAGGAGCTGGAATGGATTCCGCTTATGGCAATGCGCAAGGAACGCACACGTCGCTATCGCTCGGCCTCGGAGCTTATGGACGACATCCAGAATTACTTAAAAGGTGCTCCGCTGATTGCCGGGCCCGAATCGGTGGTGTACCAAATCAAAAAGTTCGTGCGACGCAACCGGGCATTGGTAACCGGCATCGCTGCGGTGCTGGCTGTTCTTATCGCAGGAGTTGTGGTCTCAACAATCTTGGCCATTGGCCAAGCTCGCGCCCGCGCCGAGGCCGAACGACAGGCGAAAATCTCAGACGCTGTGAGCACCTTCCTGCGTCACGATCTTCTTGCTTCGGTTGATCCAGAGAGAGGCATGGGCCGAGATGTAACCGTCCGTTCGTTCCTTGATGCAGCTTCGGAAAATCTTAATGGCAAGTTCAGAAACGAGCCGCTAGTCGAGGCGTCCATCCGGGACACACTCGGCTGGACATACCGGATGCTTAGCGAGATCAAGGCGGCTGAGCCTCACCTTGAGCGTGCGTTACAGATACGCCGAGAACATCTCGGTATCGAGCACCTGGACACGCTGGAATCCATAGGCAGCCTTGCTTGGCTTCGCATGGACCAGGGCCGGATCGCAGAAGCTGCGGAATTATTTGAGGAAGGTTTCGTAACCAGCCGGCGTAGGTGGGGTGAAGAAAACGTCGGAACGCTGACCTTAGCTAATGGGCTTGGCTGTGCGTTCGGTGGCTTGGGCCGTTATGATGAGGCCGAGCAGTTGTACCTCAAGGGTATTCCTACAGCGCGCCGCGTACTGAGCGAGCATCATAACACGACCCTCTTCATGGGGGGCAACCTTGCCGGAGTATATAGGGATCAAGGCCGGTACGACGAGGCCGAGCGCCAGTACATCGAGATGCTGCGTCTGCGCGAAGGCTTTTGGGACAACGAGCATATATGGACGCTGGTGTACAAGGGCTTCCTCGCTGGCGTGTATATGAACCAGAAACGGTATGAAAAAGCAAAGCACTTGTTCCTTGAGATACTGCCGATACAGCGCCGTGTGAATGGCAATGAGCATTGGCATACGTTGCGGTCAGTAAGTGGACTTGCTCGGGTGTATACTCATCTGGACGAGTATGAAGAGGCTGATAAGTTATTTGCCGAGGAACTGGGTGTTCTTGAAAGGATGAAGGGCAGAGGGCATCAGGATACACTGCGCTGTATAAATGGCCTTGCCGGGCTACGTATGAAACAGAAGCGTTACGAGGAGGCGGAGCGTTTGTTCAATGAGGCATTAGATGGCAGACACGAAAAGCTCGGTGAGGACCATCCTGAGACGTTGGAAACCAAGAACGACTTAGCTGTGCTGTACAAGGAGCAAAGTCGCTATGACGAGGCGGAACCACTGCTGCTTAAAGCAGTCAACGGCAGACGTTTAAAACTCGGAGACAAGCACCCACACACGCTGGATTCTCTGAATAACCTGATTAAACTCTACGAAGCCTGGGGCAAGCCCCAGCAGGTCGAGCAATGGCGGGCAAAATTGCCTGACGCGGAGACTGCAAAGTAGCAGCAAATAACACCACACGTTTGCCCTTTTAACACTTGCCTTTGGCGGCGGAAAAACGTACAATCCGGGGGACATGAGACTTTGATTATTCAAAAGGAGCTGCTAATAATGGCAAGCAATAGAAATCATCTGAATCGACGCGATATTCTAAAAGGTTTTGGATTAGGGGCCTTGGGCCTTGCCTTCGGTGGAAAATCCTTTGGCCCCACCCTCAGCAATGCGGCCCCGGGAAGTCCATGGGTCAAAAAGAATGGGTTGTTCAGAACTAAACCGGCATCGGCAAAGGTCGCTCTGATAAAAGGCAATGACCGGCGCGAAATTGTATATCAAGCGCTGAAAAAGATTGAAGATGAAGTCCTCGCTTCCATCGGCGACAAAAAGAAAATTCTAATCAAACCAAATTTCGTAATCACATCTCGCCAGCTTGCCGCTACCCACGTGGATGCAGTCAGGGGAATCCTCGATTTTCTAAAACCCCACTTCAAAAATCAGATTATTGTCGGCGAATCCACAATCTCCAGGCAAGGCACGTTTGACGGATTTAAAAACTACGGCTATCTTGCGCTGGAAAAGGAATATAACGTCAAGCTGATTGACCTTAATCACCAGCCTTGGCAGTACCGTTACGTATTCGGCAAAGGCCACCGTCCGACTCCAATTCGGATTATCTCAACGTTCTTAGACCCCGATTTGTACATCATCTCCGCCGCCAAAATGAAAACCCACGACCGCGTTGTAACAACCTTATCGCTGAAAAATATTCTGCTCGGGGCACCACTCAACGACTACAAGACAAATGATAAGCGGCTGACCCACTCTGCATACAATTTCTCCCGCGAGGCGCTCCTGCACTACAATATGTTCCATCTGGCCCAGGAGATTTATCCCGACTTAGGTGTTATTGACGGCTTTGTTGCTATGGAAGGCAACGGCCCTGCCAGTGGAACACCTGTCGATGCCCGCTTGGCTCTGGCAAGCCTGGACCCCCTGGCCATGGACACCCTCGCAACAAAGCTAATGGGCTTTGACCCAACCCAGATTATGTATCTGGCGGCTTTCGCCGAAGCAGGCATGGGCCAGGGCGACCTGGACAAAATGCAAGTCCTCGGAACCCCGCCGGACCAGTGTCAATATCACTTCAAGGCACACAAGCGTTTGCTCGAACCCTACGGACTGTAAAACGTAGGCTTCACAGACATACCTGTTAGCGATACAAGGTGCGAGAATTTGCTTTCTTTGGTTGGCGGCCACTCCCTTGAAACAAAACACAGCTCAATCACCGTATTTGAGCAATTGTAAAGCTATGGAAGGCTCTGTATTCGCCTGCATATCAAGTGCTCTTGATGAATTCTGCGAAAGCTGGCTTGCGAAATGAATAGCCGTTTCGATGGCAAGGTCCGGCGTAAAATCGTCCAACCCAACACCCATGGCGCTTTCCAGCTCAGATTCGATAATAGCCGTAGCATCTTCCACGCGTGCAACCTGTCTATTGAGGTATTGCTTGTATTCATTAAGATTTGTTATCGCTTTTTTGATACTTGACAGCACAGTCTTAGGCTCGCTAATTAAATCCAGGCCTTGAGCATTAAAACTGAAGTCCTTTGCGAAAATATCTATATTTGAGCCGTCACCGATTGGAATTAATATGGCCTGGCCGGCAGCGGTAAACGGCTTGTTGAAGTCATATTCCGTGCTCTTAACTATGTCGTTTATTTCAGTAGCTAAGTCCTTCAATTCCGTTTGCATCGCCTCGACCTGCACTTGTGAATAATCCGGGCTGGATGCTTTCTTGGCCAATTCTTCCATTCTGGCTAATTTGACCGCGATGCTATCGACGGCGTTGGCAAATGTCTGAATGATGGAGACAGCAGTACTGGCCTCTCTGGCACTTAGCCGGACATCTGCGATGTTGCCGTTAAGCAGCTCTCGAATTGTTGCCACGGCGTCGTTATGTTTTGGTGCCCCTGCCGGATTGCTGTTCCCGCTGTAAGCTCCATTAACGACATAAGCACCATAGCTAAAATCTAATACGTTTCTGATTCCGTATTCAAACAGTTTTCTTCCGCCCCCAATTGCCTGCTGTTCATACTAAATATCGCACTTCTCTCGCCAAAACGTCCCCGCAGGGTATGATACTGCGGAAAACGAAAAATGCTTTTTTTATAACGTCTGACACACAACCTTCATTAGGTTTCCGAGTTCCATTGTCTTTCCCCCACTTTGTGTTCTTCGAGGTGCCCCCGAAACTAACTCCAACAAATAAAATATAATAAAAGAGCAGCTATAAGCCAAAAATCCGGAAAAATTCTCCAGGCAAGATTTAATCATTGCTTTTGCTGTGTCGCCGGATATTGTTTTTTCGGACTTATGCACAAAGCAAAGTCCGAGTTATACGAATCACAAAAAATATATGCGCTTACTTAAAGCTGAGCCCTGTCTTCCAAAAAACAGAGCCGCCCCCGCAAGAGCGGTAACTTCTTCCAAAAAACAGAGCCGCGACCGTAAGGGAGCGGTAACTGCCCTTACGGCGATACAGTGGCGTACTGCCGGGCCTGCAAATTATCGGTTATGTTGTTTTCACGGCCAAAAGGCGGCCACGGCCACGATTGACCAAATGACAATGCCGAGGGCAAATTTAGTGATTATGCCGAAGAATTCACCGAGCCCCGCTCCCACAGCGTAGCGTAAAGAGTGCTCAGCCTTTTTACCGCGGGAAAACTCCATTCCCCATACGCACAACCCTGCCCCGGAGCAGGCTCCAAGCAGGGTCCCCAAAAATGGTATAGGTAACAGAAACGTGCCGAGCACGGCACCTGTTACCGCCCCGAAAAGTGCCGCGACCGACCCCGGCCAGCTTGCTCCTGATTTCTTGGCTCCTATCATGCCCGCAGAGAACTCTACAAGTTCGCCAAGAGCTGCTAAGATTGCTATCGCAATCAATGTATAGATGGAAAAGACATTATTATCCCACTGCCACCAGGCGAACAGGCAGGTGGATAGGACAATCAGCCAATTGCCCGGCAGGCCGAAAACGACAAAGCCTAGCCAGGCAGCATTGAGCAGAACCAGTATAGTTGACCAAAGATAAACCATTTGCTAATTTTAGATTAAGAGTGGAAGAGAATCAAGTTGTAAGCAGATATGATTTGACTATATGCCCCCATCGCGTATGCTCCGACAACAAGGAACTTAGGCCAGATTTTCCGGTAAGCGATTTTAAGTTCATTTTGGCCTTTGAAGAAATTGGCTTTGTTTTGGGTTTGTTTTTTTGGGCCGGAGAGTGGTTCATTTTCATAATCCTTTGTGATAAAGATATTTGCGTTCATTTTGGCCATTTCGGAAATTGGGTTTGTTTATTCGGACTGCGAAATCATCTTTTTTTCTGTAATCCTTTGTTAAAGTTAAGTTTACATTCATTTTGGCTTTTTTGAAATTGGGTTTGATTGGGTTTGAATTGGGTTTGTTTTGACCAATTGTCCAATTGGTAATATTTTCATAAGCCATTTTATTATATGATTTTACGTCCATTTGCAATCCGCCTACGGCGGACAAGATTGGGTTTGTTTTGCATAAAAAGGGTTGATTTGTAGAGGACTCTCGACAGATGTAGTGCCTTATAGGCAGGTAAGTTAGTGAAGAGTGAGCTAAAGTGCCTAAAGTGAGCTAAAGTTGGATTCTCGATGCTTGTAAATGGTTCATAGTTCATGGTTCATTGGTAATTGACTAATCTGGATCCCCGACTACGACATTCGAGGACAAGCTTTGCGGGGCCTTCTGGCGGGTATCGTCGCCTACTGGCGGTTTATGTTAGCCTTTTGGCTAACATATGGGTATTTTAACGTATTTTCAAACAATGTCAACAAAAAAATGGCTCTTCCGAATAATGAGTAGGTGCAATCGGCGTTTCGGACGACCGAGAAAAATCGTTCGGGGCCCCAGAGGCAC
>JBDRTM010000390.1:0-5191 GCA_043824065.1 Planctomycetota bacterium
ACGACAAGATTGCTAATATGATATAAATAAACTTGGTTGAGTATGTGGAATCTTTAAGGTTTTCTAAAGACTTCCGCAAAATTACAGGTTAGGCATATATTATTTAAGAAAATCTGTCTTTTTGATTTTCTTAAGTAATCCCCTAACGGTTCGTCAGATAAGCACTTGTCGTTTGAAAACAAAAAATCAAAAGGCAATTTTTTGTTTTCAAAGTATGCCTAACCTGTAATTTTGCAGAAGCCTTAGTTTTTCCGAATAGAGGAGGAGTTATTATGCAAGACACAGAGGGAATTATTGTGGTTGGTTCATGGCTCGTGCCCCGTGCCCTGATACTGGGCGATTGTTTCAATAGAGGTTGCCGTTAATAAAGGCTCCCAGAGGCATTTTACGCCGCCCAGGAGGCCGCCTGAGCGATAATATCGGTTTAAAAAAGGGGTATTCCTGGGGAAATCGCGGCTGTGAGGGGCAATTTACAGCTTCTGTGGGCGGTAGAAAAATTCCCTCTTTTTTGGAAAAAATAACTTGTATTATCAAGACGATGATGTTAGACTTGGATTAGGTTATAAAGGGACTTTCTGTGCCCGGGACTTCGCAGAGAACTAAATTGACAATTAAATAGTGTATAAATACTGAGCTTTTTGCGTTACACTCTAAATCGCTAAATTTCTAATCTCGAAACGTCCAAAAGCCGGTGCTCGTTTGTTTTTTGGCAAAACGGGCATCGCTTGCGTGTTCGAGATGGGTTTTAGCGAACCTTGAGTGGGCATGATTTAGCGGTGTCCTTTTTTATTGCGCCTTTTTCAGAACTGTGAGGTAATTATTATGGAAAAATCAAGAGGGTTTACACTAATAGAACTTTTAGTGGTAATCGCTATCATTGCTGTGTTGATGGCGATATTGATGCCCGCGTTGCAACGTGCCCGTGAGCAGGGCAAGCGGGCCGTGTGCCTGCAGAATACCAAGACGCTCGCGCTTGGATGGATCATGTATTGTGGTGATTACGACGGCAAAATACCGCGGGCCGTAGCGAGTACGAACGATGGCTGGGTCCAAAAACCTCCTGGCAATCGACCTGTTGACGCGTCGATAGAAGAACAGATTGAAGCTTTAAAATCAGGTGTGCTTTTTGAGTACATCGTGAATGTAAAAGTGTACCGCTGTCCTGTGGCCAAGAGCTATGAGATGCGAACCTATAGCTGTTCCCATGCTATGAACGGTGGAAGCTTTGACGGTGGGCCTGTGATCAAGAATATATACAATATCAAGCATCCCGCTGGGCGCATCGTTTTCATAGATGATTTCGGCGAGGACTGGGATGCAGCCTGGGCCGTTCCATGGAGTCGGCCGGCTTGGTGGAATCCGATTCCCGCGCGTCACGGATCCGGCACGGTCGTGGATTTTGTTGACGGCCATTCCGAGTGGTGGGCCTGGAAGGACTCTCGCACCATCGATCTGATGGTGAAATTGGACTGGGGCTTACATGGTGATAACCTGGGAATCGTGCAGGATGGAAATCCCGACTTGATCCGGGTGCAAAAGGGAATCTGGGGCAATGACTTGGGATATGAACCTGTTAGTATTCCTTAAACCCTTTTTAATTGCATAAAACAATCGTAGCCGTTCACAGGGTATGAGTCACGCATACCCTGGTAGTGACGGAGCAGGCTGATTGCAGAAATGAGTGTGTTATGATGCAGATTAAGATTAAAGATTGGATATTTAGGGTGAGTTGCCCGGCACTGTCGAAATACCCATGAAAGGTTACCAAAAAAGCAACGTTGCTGAGCAAAACGAATTCTGGAAATCACATATTAATATTAATAAGGAGCCAAATCATGAGCGATTCACTAAGCCGACGAGAATTTCTTAGTACGGCCGCCGGAGTTGGCGGCATACTACTGGCCGGTGGGTTTGCAAGCCGACCGCTTGCAGCAGCCGAAAACGCCGGATGGCCCAAGCTGCCGCCAGTAAGGATCCATGTAGTTTACGTAGGTACGGGGGGGGCGTGGCCCACCCCGACATTCGATGCTCCTGCAGAGGTCGCCAAGTTCAAGAAATACCTTGCTGGGGTGCAAGCCAGGCTCGGCGATGTGAATTTTGTTGGCGGGGAGTTGATTCCCAACACAGTACAAGCAGCGACTAAAGTTGCAACTGGCATGGCCAAAGCTGACGCTGCGATCCTTGTCCATCTTAGCTTCGGGAGCGGCCAGCCGTTGCTGAAGTTGGTTGATATAGGATTACCCACGGCCATCTTCTCACAGCCTTTCAGCGGGCACGACTGGATGTACGTTCCCCAATGGCAGAAAGCCGGCAAAAGAGTGATTCTACTGCCGTCCAGCGATTACGGCGAGTTGGAACGGGCAGCAGCGCTATTACGCGTACCTGTACGTCTTCGCCAATCGCGAATCATTGTTGTAGGAAGGGCTAAGGGGACAGCCCCCACATGCTCCGCGGAGCAGGTCAGGCAGCGTCTCGGTCCTGAAGTGGTTCTGATTAGCCAGGACCAGGTTGCTGCGGCACACAAAGCTGTTGATCCTAAGACCGCCGAGGCTGAGGCTGAGCAATACTGGATCGGTCAAGCCAAGGACATTATTGAGCCGTCTAAGGCGGCTATTGTCAACTCAGCTCGCATGTATCTGGCAATCAAGGACATCATGATCAAAGAACAGGCACAAGCCATCACGAGTTCTCACTGCATGGGCGCACCGGCCAAGGGCTGTCTGACGTTCAGCAAACTAAATGACCTTGGATTGGTCGGCACCTGTGAGGGGGACATGGACTCAACGCTAACTATGCTTATTTTCAACTACGCGTTTGGCGTTCCCGGTTTTGTCAGTGATCCGCTCTTCGACACCTCGAAGAACGCGGTGATTCATGCCCACTGCACTTCGACCACAAGACTCGATGGGCCGAACGGAAGACGAGCTCCCTTCTTGATTCGCACTCAGTGCGACAGCAACGCAGGAGTATCTCTGGAAGTTCAGATGAGAGTAGGACAAGAGATTACCTGCGCCAAGTTGGCTAACCTTGACACGATGCTCATCTCCACCGGCAAGATCATCGAACAGACTGATTTCCACGACCGTGGATGTCGTACTCAGATTACCACAGAGGTACCCAATTCGCGAAGGATGGCACACAATTGGGGTAGTGGCGTACTCGGCAATGATATGATGACGCTGCTTCATCGCGTAGTTTTCTACGGCAATCGTCTCGAGAGTGTGAAGGATATGGCCCCTCTGATGCAACTTAAAATCGTCGAGGAAGGGTAAGCACAAATATAAAATTATGGCGTACAGAATTCTGCTCGTAAATCCGCCTATATACGACTTTGCTGCGTATGTTTTTTGGCTTAAGTCCTATGGCATGCTGAGCGGAGCAGGAAACCTGCGCGGCAGCACCTGCCTGCACCTGTCGGTTTCGCAGGCACGGGTGTTTGTTGAAAAAACGAATGTTTTGGTGTGTGGCCAAAACACAACTAATTATTTTAACTTTTTTTGAAGGAGGACTATTATGTGTAAGAAAATGATTTTTTTGATTTCTTTTGTTTTGGTGCTGGGGCTGGTTAGTAGCGTTTCGGCAGGTCTGGTGGCGCACTGGCAGTTCGATGATGGGGCCGGCACTACTGCCGTTGACAGTTCCGGCAATGGTCATGATGGAACCCTGCTGGGTGACCCAGAGTGGGTTGAAGGGCATGGCGGCGGCGGTGCTCTGAGTTTTGATGGGTCGGATGGCCTTGTGGATGTTGGCCATGATGAATCACTGAGTATAACGGATGAGTTGACAATCACGGTATGGGTGAAGGTAAGCGATCTCAGTACTTTCTATTTTCTCGTCTGTAAACAGCCCAGTGGTACGGCACAAGACAACTATCCGGGTAACTACGAATTCAGAACAGAGGCAAATACCGGCGCTCTGCAGTTTGGACACCAGGAAACTGAGGGCGAGCAAATTACCTTCTACACATCCGACTCGTCTATCGCTGCCGAGCAGTGGTACCATGTTGCTGTAGTAGTCGCAAAAGGAGATATCGTCGAATTCTATATCGACGGGGTTTCTGCCGGAAGCGCCGAGCAGTCAACTAATTTCGGAGTGTTAAACGATGAGCCTGTAAGAATAGGTGGCAGGAAGGATGGGTATTCTTTTTTCAATGGTGTTCTAGACGACGTTCGTCTTTACGACCGGACGCTGTCATCGGCCCAGATACAGAAACTGTATAAAGGTATCCCTCCAACGTTCACAATCGCCGAGAAGCCCGGGCCGGCTGACGGTGCAATGCATGAGGATACCTGGGTGAACCTTGGCTGGACGCCGGGAGCTCTTGCGGTCTCACATGACGTATATTTCGGCGACAATTTTGACGACGTGAGTGCCGGAGCCGAGAGCACGTTCCAGGGCAATCAGACCTTGACATTTCTTGTTGTCGGCTTTCCCGGTTTTGCTTTCCCCGACGGTCTCGTTCCGGGTACTACATACTACTGGCGAGTCGATGAGGTCAATGAACAAGAACCAAATAGTCCGTGGAAAGGTGATATCTGGAGCTTTTCGGTTCCACCCAAAACCGCCTATGCACCCGACCCGGCTGATGGTGCCGAGCAGGTAGACCCGGATGTGCAGCTTAGCTGGACGGCAGGTTTCGGTGCGAAATTGCACACCGTATATTTCGGTGACAATTTTGACGATGTGAACAACGCCACTGGAGGTCTGCCTCAGGGGGCTACGACCTATACTCCTCCCGGCACACTTAAATTGGCTAAGACGTACTACTGGCGGGTCGATGAGTTTGATGCCATTGCCACCTATAAAGGCGACGTCTGGAGCTTTACTACTCAGGGCGCCGTCGGGAGTCCGGACCCGGCTAATGGCGCTGTGGATGTAAAGCAGACTCAGATTCTTACCTGGTCGCCGGGAATCTATGCTGCTTCGCATCAGTTATATTTCGGCACTGATAAAGATGCCGTGAAGAATGCCGATACCGGCTCACCAGAGTATAAAGGCACCAGGGACCTTGGTGCTGAGAGCTATGACCCCGGAATGCTTGAGTGGGATACTGCTTACTACTGGAGGATTGATGAGGTCAATAACACCAACCCAGACAGTCCGTGGACAGGCATCCTCTGGAGCTTTACGACCGCCAACTTCCTTGTCGTTGACGATTTTGAATCTTACAATGACCTTGACCCCCCTGACC
>JBDRTM010000391.1:0-3114 GCA_043824065.1 Planctomycetota bacterium
TGCTTATTACACAATAACTTACTGTTTGAAAAGAAAAAGCAAAAGACGATTTTTTCTTTTCAAAGTATGCCTAACCTCAATTTTGCAGAAGGATTTTTTTTAGACAGAAATGAGTTATGTCTTAAATAGAAAGAAACCAAAGCTAAGATGGCAAAAGAATTTCCGCTTGTCTCAACTGAGGTAAAGCCCGTATTAACAAAGTTTCGCAAACTTCAGGGGCCTATTCCAAATTACGAGACAATAAAACAGATTGAAGAGCTTCGTGAGGCCGAGCCACTCAGTATGCGAGGTCAGCCGCCGGTAATTTGGGACCGCGCTGAGGGAGTAAATGTTTACGACGCTTACGGCAATATGTGGCTTGATTTTTCATCAGGCGTACTTGTTACCAATGCCGGCCATGGCTGTGAAAAAATCGCCGATGCAATTATTAGCCAGGCCTCCAAACCGCTGCTGACTACCTATTGTTTCGGCAACCAGCCAAGGATTAAGCTTGTCCGGAAGCTGGTTTGGCTTGCACCACAACACTTAAATAAGGTGTTTGTGCTCAGTACCGGCGCAGAAACCACAGAGTGCGCCCTAAAGCTAATGCGTACATACGGAAGAAAGATGAGCACAGACGATAAGAGCATCATTGTTTCATTTGAAAATGCCTTTCACGGCAGGACCCTCGGTGCCCAACAGATGGGAGGTTCGGGTGGCGGCAAAGCGTGGATAAAAAATCTCGACCCTGAGATAGTTCAGGTACCATTCCCCGATGGATTCCGCTGTGAAGACACCAGCTTCGAGCTGTTCGAGAAAACCCTTGCCCGGCTTGGAGTCGAGCCGGATAACGTGGCCGGTGTAATAACCGAAACATATCAGGGTGCCGGGCCTAATTTTATGCCCAAACAATACGCAAAGGACCTGAGAAAATGGTGTGACAAGCATGGCGCTCTGCTCTGTTTCGATGAGGTTCAGGCAGGTTTTGGTAGATGCGGAACTATGTGGGGCTTTGAGCTATATGATGTGCTGCCGGATTTGTTCTGTATCGGCAAAGGACTCAGCAGCTCGTTGCCAATCAGCGGTGTAATCGGCAAGGAAAAAGTGATGGATTTGTTCGGGCCCAACGAGATGACCAGCACTCACTCGGGCAATCCTATTTGCTGTGCGGCTGCATTGGCAAGTATCGAAGTCATCGAGCAAGAAAAGCTGGTTGAGAACGCGGCTAAGGTTGGGCGGGCCCTCCAGGAGCATCTGCAGCTAATAAAGAGCGAGTTTTCCGAGACAATCGGTTTTGCGCCGGGAGCAGGTCTGGTCGCTGGATTGCTCATGGTCAAAAAAGGCAGTAAAGACCCGGACTACGAGCTGGCCTGGAATGTGGTCAATCTTTGTTTCCGCAAAGGCCTGCTGATGTTCGCACCTGTGGGTGTGGGCGGGGGCTGCGTTAAGATAGCGCCGCCATTGTGCATTAGCGAAGAAGCAGTCAAGGAAGGGTGTGAGGTAATTCGTGAGGCGGTAAAAGAGGCCACGTCACTGCTTTCGGGAATTAAATCCTAAATGCGAAGCACAAAAATATGAAAAGCACGAAGCACGAAATACGAAATACGAAACAAATTTAAAATTCAAATTTTCAAAACTGACAGCAAAGCTGTCATTCTGAGCGAAGCGAAGAATCTCATCATTCGCAGGCCAGATCCTTCGGCTTCGCCTCAGAGCTTGTCCTGAGCTTGCCGAAGGGATGACACGTAAGTGTCACTTTAGGCACTTTTAACTTTAGTCACTTTTATTTTGTTTCGGATTTCGACCCAGCAACGCTGGGTTTGGATCAATACCCGCCGCTGGCGGGTCGAATTTTGTTAATACTTGTACGCGCAGGATTTTTCCAGCCACTTGTTTACACATCCATCGTGCACAAACCACCGACGGGGGTAATGATTTCCGCCCCTACCGGCAGGTTGCGTGGACGATAATATTGTTCAGCCATATTTTCAATGAGCTGCCGGGCATGTTTGTCTTCGACAACAGCCACGATGCTGCCGCCCATGCCGGCGCCGACAAGGCCCGCACCGAGGACACCCGGAGCTGCCATCGCAATGTCAACGAGCATATCTATTTCGGGCAGGCTGACGTTATACCCGCCGTTCTGGCGCCACAGCCGGGCTTGGCTCACACGGCGGGGGTCTGCTGATTTTAGGTTGCTTATCAGGGCATCAATCCTTGCATCGGGGTAACTGTTGTCGGTTGGTATGCGTTTTCCGTCCACTAGTTTTGTTACACGGTCGCCATCGTGGGAGATGCTCATTAACTCACCAAAGGTTTTCATATCTCCCGTTCTCAGACACTGCGGGACCATCCCAGCGCGAATACACTCGGCTATCCCATAAAGACATATCTGCCTGACATGATAGCCCTGTTCAGGTTCATCGTGACTTCTAAACACACGACGAATCTTTTGCTCGTGTTCCGGAAGGAATTCCAAAATGTCCGCACGGCTGACAGAGGCAGGCAGTGATTTTACCATTCGATAGATTTGGACCTCATCAACGCCAAGTCTTTCCGGATTGATATCACGAAGTCGTTCGAGCTTGCCGGCATACTGTGGAAAGTTTTTGCGGAGCATCATCAAGCCGAATATATAGGCGGCCACTCGGCTGTTAAAGATATCGCGGGCGCCGGCTTGCTTCTTCGCCTCGATACCGCTGTTGGCCAGAATGAAGCTGTAGCCGGCCGGAAGCGCAGCGTCCTCTACTGTCAGTGGAAAAGCCCCAATATGGAGGATTGCACGCGGCCTGCCGAATATAATCGCAGCGTGGTCGCTGCATCCGCCGCGGGTGCCTACATACCATTCAGCAAAACCGCAATGCCCAACTAAATCGGCAGGCTCAATCTGAAGCGCGTTTATCCGCATTACCGCTTCTGCTGCAACCATAACCACTGCCGATGACGAACCAAGCCCCGCTGCTCTGGGGACATCGCCATAAAACATCATATTCATCCCCTTAATCGTCCGTGCGAAAGTACCATCGTCTTTTATGTTGAGATGCTGAAAGTACAGCACAGCAGCGCGTATATAATTCGACCAGGTAACCGATTGGTCATGCCTGCGTTTTTCAAACTCATCATGCCTTAACGTCC
>JBDRTM010000392.1:0-2172 GCA_043824065.1 Planctomycetota bacterium
TCCCAGATACGCAAAAGGTACAAGGCATATTCCAACTACAATATAAACAAGGAGCCTTACTTTTTTGCGTTTCTCTGCCATTTATACCTTTCTCTCACAGCTACTCACTCGCCTCTTGCATATATGGATAACGGAAGTTTCTCGGCGGCAGGAATGTTTCCTTAATTGCGCGTGGCGAAACCCATCGTTCCAGGTTAAGCCAGCTCCCGGCCTTGTCGTTCGTGCCCGATGCCCGTGTTCCGCCGAACGGCTGTTGTGCCACGACCGCCCCCGTGGGCTTGTCGTTAACGTAAAAATTACCCGCTGCGTGACGCAGTGTGTTCATCGCCTTGACTATCGCGCCGCGGTCCAGAGCAAATATCGAACCGGTCAACGCATAAGGCGATGTCTGGTCGCACAGATCCAGCGTCTGGTCGTATTCGCTTTCCGGATAAACATATAGCGTTAACACAGGCCCGAAAATTTCTTCGACCATCAATTTAGACTTCGGGTCCTTACTTACTACGACGGTCGGCTCAATGAAGTATCCGGCCGAGTCATCATATCCGCCTCCTGTGATAATTTCCATATCAGGCGAATCCTTGGCGTATTCAATATACTCGCTGATGGTATCGAAGGCCTTTTTGTCGATAACCGCCCCCATATAGGTTCTAAAGTCGGTAATATCCCCCATCTTAATATCGCCGATTTCGCTTAATAACAGCTCTTTTACCTGCGGCCAGGTCGAATCGGGGATATACGCTCGCGAAGCGGCCGAGCACTTCTGACCCTGGTACTCAAACGCTCCTCGTACCAAGGCTGTCACGAGGGCCTCGGTATCGGCGCTCGCATGTGCGACTATAAAGTCCTTTCCGCCGGTCTCGCCGACGATTCGAGGATAGGAAACGTATTTTCGAATGTCTTTACCGATGGCCAGCCAGATTGTCGAGAACACATAAGTACTTCCGGTAAAGTGGATTCCGCCGAGCCTGATGTCGTCCAGCGCCGGCGGGGCAACGACCGGGCCTGGACCCGGCACCATATTGATAACGCCGGGGGGCATGCCCGCTTCTTCTAAGATTTTCATAATAATATACGCCGGCAGTACCGCCGCCGAGGCCGGCTTCCAAACCACCGTATTACCCATCAGAGCCGGCGAGGTTGGAAGATTACCCGCAATCGATGTGAAATTGAACGGTGTTAACGCCAGAACAAATCCGTCCAGCGGACGATGCTCCATATAGTTCAATACACCGGCTGTGGACATCGGCTGGTCCCCATAAACCTCTTCCATAAAGTGAGGGTTGAACCGCCAGAAATCTATCAGCTCGCACGCAGCGTCGATTTCCGCCTGGTGCGGTGTCTTGCTCGTATTTAGCATGGTAGCGGCGTTGAGTGCCTGGCGATACTTTCCCGCTAACAGTTCCGCCGCCTTGAGCAGTACGACCGCCCTGGATTCCCAGGGCATCTCGCCCCAGTCTTTCTTGGCCTTTTGGGCTGCATCGACAGCCTTGATAGCAAATTCTGCGTCGGCCTGGTGATACCTGCCTAACAAGTGCTGGTGGTCGTGCGGACAGCGGATATCCGCAAGCTTGCCGTTGCGCACTTCCTCGCCGCCGATTATCATTGGTACGTCAATCTGGCCGTTCAGCATTTCTTTGAGCCTGGCCGACAAATTGGCTCGCTCGGGACTGCCCGGCGCGTACTGCAGGCACGGTTCGTTAATCGGTTGGGGGATTCGAAAGATACCGTTGAACATGCGTGTCTCCTTAAGATTCTCTTATGGGTTCTTTCCACAGCATTTTTTGTATTTTTTGCCGCTGCCGCACGGACAGGGGTCGTTACGGCCGACTTTGGGAGTTTCGAGTTTGATCTGCTTGACCTTAACCTCGCCTTGCGGCGCCTGGGCGGCGGCGCGCTGGCGCTCGGCCATTGCGAACTGACCGACCTCGTCGTGACTCGTTGCACTGACGTTCCAGACGCTCCTGGCCCTGGCGCCGGCTTCCAGATGCACCTTGAAGATGATATCCGTCACCCGGTCCTCGATTGTTTCGAGCATTTCCTCGAACATGCGGGAGCCTTCGCGTTTGAATTCGGTTTTCGGGTCCTTCTCCGCCCATGACCGCATCCAGATACTCCCTTTGAGATGGTCCATCGAATAGAGATGGTCTTTCCACGTACTATCGTAAACCT
>JBDRTM010000393.1:0-4443 GCA_043824065.1 Planctomycetota bacterium
AGCTCCTCGAATACAAGAAGTTCAAGGACGCCGCTAATCTACTCAATGCCGCTGCCGATGAGCAAAAAGAACGCTTCGGCCGACCCGCTACCATTGTCGAGCAGTTGAAGCCGAGCGCCGAACCTGAGATTGATATTGAACAGGTCAGTATCTGGAACCTGCTCGATGCCTTCGATTCAATATGTAAAGCCACCGGCACTATTGTCGACATCAGCCGTATCAAGGACGATACGCCCATAGATTTGTATCAGATAGAAATTTTGCATCAGCTGCAGACAGAAGGCCCGATGACTTTTGAACGCCTCTTCGAGTCCAGAACCAATCGCCTTGTAATGATAGGATTATTCCTGGCACTCTTGGAGTTGATTCGAGAGAAATTGATTTGGGCCAAACAGCAGGCCTCCTCCTCTTCAATATACTTAAGGCCCTTAACTGATGAACCCGCCGAGCAGGCTGTGCAAAAGGCCATCATTGCCGTCGAGGCCGACAACAAGTCTGCTCATCCCCAAGCTTCGCTTGAGGCTGCCACGCGGCAAAAACAACCTCCTCTGACAATTTCTGAATTTGCCTCAAAAATCAGGTCCGTGGTTTTGCAGCAAAAGCAGGAACAAGTCGAAGAGCCCTTCTCACAGGCCGAAGAAATACAAGCCGCCGAAGACCATAATAACTGACGATTGAAAGTGCCTAAAGTGACACTTAGCTATTAGCTTAATGAGCTAAAGCCCATGCCCAGGCTTTCGATAAGCTCAGGTGGTGCGCTGAGTTTGAGGTCTTCGCCGGAAGGCGTCCCCAAGTGGACACGTATCAATAATTAAGTTATTATAGGTCTGTGGTTATTTGCTTTCGTGGTTTTTTGTGTTATACTTTAAATAGCGAATATAGTGGGGGATGAAGAGGTTTACACACCGATATTACACCTACAGCCCTTAACAAGTGGGAAAAGTACAGTAATTGCTCGAATAGCTTGTGGGGTTAATTGCCATCGGTTGAATTATGCGGTTTTTGCGTAAACTTAATGGCAGTTTATGTCGATTAAAATCTGGTACTGGGACGACCATCGTTAAAGCAGCCGAGTCAGATACTCGATAGCATAGCTTAAAAATCGGCTCTGACGGTTAAAATGGACAGTGTCGTCTCAATGGACAGGGCCTTTTCCCAAATGAGGAGAGCAATAATGGTCCCAAAAACATGCAAAATTCGTTGTCGCAGGGGGTTCTCGTTAGTTAGCGTAATGATTGCGATTGTCATCATTCTGGCGGCGCTTATCGGAACTTCTAATTTTAGATATTTTTCCACTTTGGATGCACAAAAAGCTGCCGCAAAGATAACCGCCTCCAGAATCGGACTGATGCTCTGCGAAAATTGGCGGGGCATCGGAGGCGTCGAGACCTATGACCCAGCAACATCTCTTGGTTCAGCCCTGACAATCACCCTAAGCGCCGGCCCTGCCAAGCCCACAGATTTTACCCTCCTGGGAAGCTATACCATTACTGTAAATGGGGCCAACTACTATATCACTTTATCGTGGAAAGACGTTAGTACCGGATTAAGGGCCTTGAATGTCGTTGTAGCCTGGGCGCAGCGGACCCAGGGAGTAAGCAGCCTTAATAATGCGGATAAATCTTTTAAGCTCACAACCTACGCCTTATAAGGGCTGATGGAGACGATGATGATTAAAAAAAGATTAACAGCCTCACGGGGCTTTACACTTATAGAGTTGCTAACCGCCATGGCAATTATGATTATTGTCATACTTGCTATCGGCGTGGCCTTAGTTGACGGCCAGCGCGGCTGGAACATCCAGTATGGTCGTATATACTCCGATGTAGTTACAGACGGCTATGTAGCAAGGAGGAAGTTTGACGCAGTATTGCGCAAGGCAAGCAGGGAAAAGTTCTTAATCGATCCCGCCGGCGGTTGGGTTGAGGTCTATTACTACGCAAATGATGCATCTACTGTCGTTGACCGCTATGCACGTTTCTATGTGGCTGACGGTGAACTGAATATTGAGTACGGCCAACTGGATCCAAAAGAGACACTATCAATCGAGACCGTCTGCGGGAATGTATCCGGCTGCACGTTCGAGCAACTCGGCCGGTCCATTCAAATGATACTTAAACTCGATAACGGGACGCAGACGAACACAGTTATCTCGTCTGCGGTTACGCACAATTAAAAAATGAGGACAGAAGACAGACGAAAGAGAACAGAGGACAGAACTGACTTCTGACTTCTGACTTCTGGCTTCTGGCTTATTAGGGAGGGAAGTGAATATGAAAAAGCTGCTGCAATCAAAAAAGCGTGGCTCTGCCATACCGCTGGCCGTAGTTGTGGTCTTAATATTGCTTGCAATGGGAGCAGGACTGCTCAGGCTGGGTCTGAACAGCCGTGTCTTTTCCACACGAACCGCCTCGGATATTGCAGCCCGAAGTGCTGCCGACGCAGGGCTGACAAAGGCTCTCTTTGAAATGAACGAGAAATTGAAAGTTGAACCCTGGTCTGATAGTACCCTCCCACAGGCAACAGACATGGTATTGGCGAATTGTGATGCAACTTTTAGCTATACAATAACGGGAGACATCAACAGCGGTTTTATCATTGAATCTACTGGAAAGTCCGGCCAGGCCGAAAGAACAGTTAACGCCACCCTGCGATTGCAGGGACTATTCGAGAATGCAATTTTTGTGGCAGAAACAATCGATATGCAAAACAATAATCTGGTTGTTGGCTACAACTCGGCTACAGGCGAGACAGACTTAGAAATACAGATTGGCACTCTTAGCACTGCGCCCGACAGCATAATCCTTGGGAGCAACACAACAATCACGGGGGATGTTGTAGTAGGCGTCGGCGGCGATCCCGAAACTGTTGTGCAGAGCGAAGGTACTATTACCGGCGTAACATACGCCCTCAGCGAGGAGTACGAGCTGCCAACAATAACCCCGCCGTCGCTTCCCGATAAAGGTACGATAGACGTCCAGAGCACAACTATACTCAGCCCCGCGGACAGTGGAAGATATGCCGGCATCACCTCGCTCAATAATGGCGGTTTAATTGAAATAGATGGTGGAGATGTTGTACTACACATAACCGGCGACATTCGTATGGACAACTCCAGCGAGATTCGGATAAACGATGGTTCGTCTTTAACCCTTTACGTGGATGGAAATATGACATTCGTCAACGGTGCGGGAATCAATAATCCAAGCGGTAACTGCGCAGACTTCAAACTGTATGGTACCGGCACGGAGACACAGGTCTTCGAATTAAAGAATAACAGCGATGTGTTCGGGGCTATCTACGCTCCCAATGCGGAAATCATTCTTAAGAACAATGCAACCTTGCACGGGTCTGTTACCGCTAAGAAATTTACGATAAAAAATAATGGTACTTTCTATTATGACGCAGCTTTGCGCGATGTGAGCGTGAGCGATGAGTGTGTACGCTTCGTAGTAAAGCGGTGGCATGAATGAGGGCAAACCTAATTTATCAATTTCGGATATAAAGGCTATACCTATAACAAAATAGGAACCTGTGCAGTAGCAAAATCGGAGACCGAAGCTGTCATTTAATCTTTCTCACCAGAATCAGGTTTTTGGGTCGCGGGTATCGACCTGTTTTGGGCGGAGATAAGAATATGAACAAGCTGCGACAATCAAAAAAGCGTGGCTCTGCAATACCGCTGGCAGTGGTTGCGGTTATGATATTGCTTGCAATGGGAACAGGGCTGCTCAGCCTTGGTTTGCACAGCCGCATCATTTCTATACGAACGGCCTCGGACATCGCAGCCCGCTCCGCCGCCGACGCCGGACTGATAAAGGCCCTCTTTGAAATGAACGAGAAGCTGAAAGTTAAACCCTGGAATGACAGCAGCCTGCCGCTTGGAACAAATATAAGCCTGCCCAATTGTGACGCGGTCTTTAGTTACACAGTTACAGGTGATCTCAGCAGCGGCTATACTGTTGAGTCCACCGGAATTTTCAACCAGGCCCAAAGAACAGTTAGCTGCACTTTACAACTTCAGGGACCATTTGAAGCAGCAATCTTCACGAAAGACGGTATGGAACTAAATAACTCAGCCGTAGTGGACTGGTACAATAACACCGAAGACGACAAAATTATGCAAATCGGCACGAACAACACCGCATCAGGCTCCGTTGTTTTGAGAAACTCGGCAACTGTATATGGTGATGTAGTTGTGGGTATGGGCGGAGACCCAGGTATTGTTATTAACGACTACGGCGCGACTGTAACCGGCGATACTCGCGCCTTGACGGAAAGATATATTATGCAGCCAATAACGGTACCGGAGTGGCTGGAATCGCTGCCCTCCAACGGGGCCATACAAAATGATACAACAATATCCACTTCCGCGAGGTATAGCAGTATTGACCTTGGGAACAGCGAAACAGTTACAATCAGTGGGGACATCACACTTTATGT